>DYNN01000096.1 GCA_020721045.1 Thiomargarita sp.
AATCCCCCCTGCCCCCTTTAAAAAAGGGGGGAAACGCTTAACTTAATGGCATTGAGGCTAACATTACCTTTTCTTCGCTTTTTTAATGCGCTCATCTTAAGAAAGCTTTTAAGTATAAAAAAAACCTGTTATTATTCTATTAAATTTTAATTAATAGGAAAATAAAATAATGACTTTACTGAAATCGATAAAGTACTGATGAATGCTAATACAAAATTCTTGATTGCGCTTTATCGTAATTTTTACATTAAAAATCAATCACGCTCTTAATGTAAATGCACTATACTGTCAATATGGAGTTTAAGTATAGTCAATATATTTTAGGGCATTATACTTGCATTTGACCGAACGTATAAAAGATAAAAGTGGATTAACTGAGTGGAAAATAATTATGAATAACAAAAATTTACTAAAGCTTCTCGTTTATACATCATTGGCGGTAAGTGGTACAGCTTACGCAGATGATGTGCAACAATATCCTGATGTTAGAGGAGAAATCCCTGAGGGAGAAATTCCAGAGGATCAATTGCTCTTTGGTGATGGTGCTGATGGTTGCCACAGTAGTACGTATTTTGTCCCCGGTAGCACACTTGATACCTGTATTTCCATTAGAGATAACCCGCAGCCTGATCTAATACCAAACAAACCTACCGCTTCTACTGCAAACGACCCATCTAAAACGACTGACACTGCAGCATCAAGTACTGGAACAAACGACCAATCTCAAACAACTCATTCTGATAATACTACTGGCACAACGACCTCCTCTGCTAATGGAACAACAGGTACGAGTATTACAGGTACTACAAATAGTTTGGGTGATATTATTACTAACAGTAGTAACACTGCTAACAATACTACGAATAATACGACACCCCAAAATTGGGGCGCACCACCTCAAGAAGAATATGCTGATCATTGGGCTGTGACTCGTCCGCGTATTAGCGTACTCATTGATATTAGCAATAAAGTCAAAAACAAAACTAAGCTAAAATTCAATTGTACCAGTAACGGTTGTGCAGTTGATAATGGTGATAACACAATCACTTACACACCTGCATCTAGTTTTGTTGGTAGTTCCGGTATTGCTAAGGCAACAGATACTTTCAGTTATACTTACACCGATGAATATGGTGAATCCAAAAGTGGTGTTGTTAAAGTGATGGTTATGGAAGACCGTCATTACTGGAATTTTGTAAGTAATTGGAATATGGGCGGTTATTGGACTTATAATGACAGCAAATCTAGTTATTGGGATTATGTTGGCGTTGATCAAAACGGTAATTATTATTCTCAAGGTCAGACGGACAATAACTGGAGTTATGAAGGACAAAATAGTGCTGATCAGAATTGGCTTTATAATACTAATGATCCAAACCACTGGAGTTATTATGGTGATAAAAATAGTAGTGCCGGTGGAAATACTACCTTAAGCAATTCTGATTATTGGAGTTATACGGGAACAAAAGACAAGAGAGATTTTTATGGGGCTAAGCCCGATGATTTTCTAACTTGGAGTTTGCCAGCCGCTTGTCAATTGATTTATGCTGTACATGATGAAGGTTTAAAGGATTCTCAAATCCTCACTATCGACCCCAAAAAAGGCTATACTTCAGTACCCTTAGGTCCTTTGCACAAAACTTATGACATTGAAGCAATGGGCATCAGTCCTGCTAATCACAGATTGTATGCGCTTGCTGGTGGTAGTGCGGCTAAAGATTATCGCGGCGGATTATATGTAGTGGACCCACGCACTGGCGATTTAGCACTATTGGGTAAGAGTGGTTTTGATGATATTACAGCAATCGCATTTCATCCAAACGGTACCTTGTGGGCATGGTCAAAAGGTGTTGGAATTATTCAGATTAATCCAGAAACCGGACAAGGTGTGATTCGTGCGCGCTTCACTACTTTAGAAATGGAAGGATTAGCGTGGAGTACGGATGGTTCTGTATTATATGCCACTGAAAATGAAAACCTTTGGATTTATACTGGTGGCAGTTTAGCTAAAACTTGTAATAATTTCCCCGGACAAGTTGAAGCATTAGAAACACTTAACGATGGATTATTGTTATTTGCTGTTGATAAAGACCAAGGTAATAATATTTACGCCTACGATCCACAATCATGCACCATTGTTTCAAGTAGCTCTTTTGTGACTATGTACTCCGACATAGAATCAATTTCTTGGGCATCAAGATGTAACGATGAATATAAAGAATTGAGTGCTTGGTCTGGTAAATTTAATCATGATCAAGGCTTTATGAATGAAGAAGGCGACGAATTAGTGTGTTTGGAAAAACCGCAATGGATAACAGCAACGGCTTCAATCAGTTTAGAACCCTTAGCAAGTTTGGCACATTTGGAAACCAATTGGGAAGTTGTAACACCGCAAAAAACAGCTTGTCCACCTAAGAGAAATGAATATGGACAACTGGCACAACTTGCAGAAGACAATTGCTTGATGTCAGATAATCCATTGCAAATGACCACTGGTAAGAGTGAATTTAGCATCAGCGCTTGGTGGCCCGGCATGGTTAAAGACAGTGAAGAAGTGACGGAAGTCTTATTTAAAGCACGCATTCTTGATCTAAATGGCGACCCTTTACCCGGTTATGAAGCACCTATTACCAAGCGTGTACGTGGTATATGTGGCGTTGAAGAAAATATCAGTACTACCGATGAAGCAGAAACATTAGTTAATGTGGCAAATGAAAAAGTACAACCCGCTGTTGATACCGCTGCTTTAGAACAATATTTTTACAATGTTTTGAAGGCAACAGAAGTGAGTATTACTGAAGCAGGTAATGTATCCGTTATTATTGATAACATGAAATATAACGGTGTATTATCAATTTTGCTTCCAGAAGCTGAAGTTTCAAATAATGGTGAACTTTCTTTTGAACAAGTACCTGATTTAAATGCAGACGGTTACGACGACTACATTATCACCTACCCTAATGGACAACAACAACAATTATTTTACTTAGGTATACAACCTATTGAAGAAGTTGTTGATGTTCCTACGGAAATTGTAGCCGATGAACCCGTTGAAGTTGAAAATGATTGAACCAATGAAATAACTGCCTTAATATTGATGTGGCGATTAGCTTTGCTGCATCAATTCATCGTTGTAAAAAAGAAATTAAGTGTGTTACCGTTAAATTTATCTCCTTTAATCAGTCAGTTGTTGAAAAGTTGGTAGTGTTTGTGTAGTCAATGGAAATTTGATGGCAAAACTAGAACCTTTACCTATTTCACTTTCACACCACACATCGCCAGACATTGCTTCCACTAGCTTTTTTACGATAAACAAACCTAAGCCAGTAGAATGTTCGCCTCCCGTTGGTTTAGTGCTTAGGCGTGTAAATTTGCCAAATAATTTAGGTAAATCTTGTTCTGCAATGCCCGGACCTTCATCTTTGATAAAACAATGGGCATGTTTTTCATTTTGCGACAAATTAACATAAATATTGCTACCTTGATAAGTATATTTCACCGCATTAGAAATTAGATTATCCAATACTTGATAAATAACATTTCGATCGAGAAGTGCCATGTAGCGCGCTTCTGTAGCTTGAAAATGAATAGTGATATTTTTAGCTTTGCTACGTTCTTGATAACTATCCGCCAATTCTTTGGCAACAGCGACTAGATTCACGGGTTCCAAATTGACGGTAATTTTACCCGATTCTATCCGATTGACATCTAATAAATTTTTAATTAATTCAAACATTTTGCGTGAACTAATGTAAATCATATTTGAATAATTAACTATTTTTTCTTTGGACAAATTATCAAAATTACGGGCAATAATATCGGATAAACCTTGAATGGCGGATAATGGATTTTTTAAATCATGTGCTGCAATACCCAAAAATTCATTTTTATCCTGATTTAAGGCAATAAGTTGCGCATTTTTTTCATGTAATTCTTTAGTTCGTTCAACGACTTTTGCTTCTAATTCAGCATAAAATTGTTGTAATTGTTGCGTTTGCAAATAACTGTTCAACGCTTCTTTGATAGTTAATTGAAAATCCGCAGATTCCAATGGTTTTGCAATATAACGATACAAATTAGCATATTTAATCGCATAAGCCATAGCTTCTAAAGTTGCTTGTCCAGTCAGCATAATTTTCAATGTTTGATTGGATAATGTGTGCACTCGCCGCAATAATTCATCACCTTTCATGTTAGGCATAATATAATCGGCAATCACTAATGGAATTTCATAACCTTCTTCTCGTAATTCTTCAAATAAGGTTAATGCTTCTTCAGCGTCAGAAGCTGTCTCAATCAGATATTTGGATTCTAAGACTTGGTTTAATTCGATTTCAAGGCTGTCTAGCATTGCCTGTTCATCATCAACACAAATAATGGCAAATTTACTCATTGTAATTTATTAGTGTCTAAACAAAATTTAATGGTTTCTACAAGTGTATGACTATCTATCGGTTTATAAACGCATTTACACAAATTAGCATAAGTATAAGCGCGTGTAATTGCCGTTTTATCAGCTTGTCCAGTCAGCATAATTTTAGGAACGAGAGGTAATTTTTGATGTACATAAATAAGAAAATCATCACCTTTCATGCCCGGCATCAGCCAATCAGATACAATCAGTGAAATGGGTGTATTATCAGCAGAAAATTCCTCAATCAACTCTAACGCTTCTTCAGCACTTTCTGCAATTTCATACTCATAAATATCGGCAAATGTTTGTTTTAATTCAACTTGTACGCTATCCAATATGGTGGCTTCATCATCAACGCATAAAATGACTGGCTTGGACATGATTATTCCTTAGTTTGCTCTGCTTAAATCAGCAAAATTGATAAGATTTTTATTACAAAATAGCATATTTTATGCAGAAAATCAGCAATTCACCTCAATTATAAGAATAGCACATGGAAATGAGTGATTAAGTGGACGACAATAACGTTTGCATTTTTTCGATAGTGGGCTGCATCACAACGCCTTTTTCTGTCACAATTGCTTCAATTAATGCTGCTGGTGTCACGTCAAATGCTGGATTCCATGCATTCACATTTTGAGGGGCAATCGTTTTTCCAGCAACAGTGATAATTTCTTGCGGATCACGTTCTTCAATAATAATTTGATTACCATCAGCAAGTTGCATATCAATCGTTGAAATCGGAGCCACTACCATCATTTTAACGCCATGTTGACGGGCTAATACCGCTAAACTATAAGTGCCAATTTTATTAGCCACATCTCCATTAGCTGTAATACGATCAGCACCAACAATCACCCAATCAACTCGTTGCTGACGCATCAATGTCGCAGCGGCACCTTCAACAATTAATGTCACCGGAATATTATCCTCTAATAATTCCCATGCAGTGAGACGCGATCCTTGCAGCCAAGGTCTGGTTTCATCAGCGTATACTTGCATTATCTTACCCGCCGCCCACGCATAACGAATTACGCCTAATGCCGTACCATATCCACCGGTAGCTAAAGCACCTGCATTACAATGGGTTAAAACTCGACAATTATTAGATAGTAAATTGCTGCCCAATTGTCCCATAGTATAATTAGCAGAAATATCTTCTTGTTGAATTTTTTGTGCTTCTTGCAGCAAGATAGGTACAGGATCACCGCTAATTTTTGCAAAATGTGTTTGCATTCGTTGTAATGCCCAAACCAAATTCACTGCTGTAGGACGCGCTTGAGCTAATTGCTGCAAATCATTTTGAATCGCATCACGCCAATTGTCTGCATGAATTTGATAGGCATTTTTAGCAGCTAAAACAACACCATAAGCAGCCGCAATACCAATCGCAGGTGCTCCACGTACGACCATATCTTTAATGGCTTGTGCAACTTCAGCGGCTTGATTGTATACCAACATGACTTTTTCTTGCGGTAATTTTCGTTGATCCAATAAGTGGAGTTGTGCTTGCTGCCATTGGACAGCATAAGGGGTATTGCTCATTTTATGTTTGGTTTCCTTTGCCCTAATTCATAGTATAATTGAGATTCATTTCCATCAACTAACATAATTTTTCGCTAAATGGTCTCGTTTTTTGCTAGTATTATCGATCCAATTGTGCTAAAAATCTGTAAATTTAAAAATAAATTATCTCATCATGAGAAATTCATGTGCGCATTTGTTGAAAATAATAAACGTGCAAATGAGATGTAATTTATTAATTTATTTGTATTTTTACCAAAAAAAGAATTAAATAATATATTTTTAACTTGATACAATAAATATAAAATATGTTTAATATATTAATACTACATGGACCGAATTTGAATTTATTGGGAGCCAGAGAACCCTCCCATTATGGAAATGTTAAGTTATCAGATATTAACCAACAACTCACTGACCTAGCACGTGCCCAAGGTCATCATGTTACTATTTTTCAAAGTAATGCAGAACATGAGTTAATTGAGCAAATTCATCTTGCTCGGCACACCGATTTCATTGTGATCAACCCCGCTGCGTTTACACATACCAGTGTTGCTTTACGTGATGCACTATTAGCCGTTGCTATTCCTTTTATTGAAATACATCTTTCTAATGTACATGCGCGTGAACCTTTTCGTCATCATTCCTATTTTTCTGACATCGCAGTTGGTGTGATCAGTGGGCTTGGTGCGCAAGGATATACACTGGCTTTGCAAGCAGCTTTGTCTATTCTATCGAATTCGAGATAAATCCATGGATATTCGTAAAATAAAAAAACTCATAGAACTTGTTGAAGCATCAGGTGTTACTGAACTTGAAATCCATGAAGGTGAAGAAACTGTACGCATCAGTCGTCAAACACTGATGATGCCACAAGCAATGTCCACCTTCATGCCACCATCTCCTACGATTATTACTAGCAACATGCCAGTGGAATCTACCACAGCCTCATCAGTGGATCAACCAACTGATAATGCATTTAAAGGGCATGTTGTCAAATCTCCAATGGTAGGTACTTACTATCGCTCAGCTTCGCCCACGAGTAAACCTTTTGTAGAAGAAGGGCAATACGTCAATGAAGGTGATACTTTATGTATTATTGAGGCAATGAAAATTCTAAATCAAATTACCTCAGATCGTTCCGGTGTGATTAAACGGATTCTAGTTGAAAATGGTGCACCTATCGAATACGGTGAACCCCTATTTGTTATTGAATGAAATTGATGATTTACTTATGCCTTTTTTCAAATAAAACGAAATAAAGGCATGAGACGCAAATAAGCTAAACGATCTAAACACCTATATTTTGTAAATGCCTAACCTAGAGATCAAATATGTTATCTAAAATTGTTATTGCCAATCGTGGAGAAATCGCATTACGTATTTTACGAGCTTGTCGGGAAATGGGTATTAAAACAGTGGCTGTACACTCCTCTGTCGATCGCGATTTAAAACACGTCAGGCTTGCAGATGAATCGGTTTGTATTGGTCCACCTCCTTCAACTAACAGTTATCTAAACATTCCCGCCGTAATCAGTGCAGCCGAAGTGACTGATGCGGTTGCGATTCATCCTGGCTATGGATTCTTATCTGAAAATGCTGATTTTGCTGAACAAGTTGAAAAAAGCGGCTTCATCTTCATCGGACCACGTCCAGAAACTATTCGTTTAATGGGAGATAAAGTTTCAGCGATTGCGGCAATGAAAGCGGCTGGCATCCCTTGCGTGCTCGGATCAGATGGTTACTTAGACGATGATATGGAAAGAAATGTACAACTCGCACGAGAAATTGGCTACCCCGTCATCATCAAAGCAGCCGGTGGTGGGGGAGGACGTGGAATGCGCGTAGTGCGTGGAGAAGCAGCTTTACCCAACGCCATTGCCTTAACCCGTAGTGAAGCGGGTACGGCTTTTGGTAATAGTAATGTGTACATGGAAAAATATCTAGAAAATCCAAGACATATTGAATTCCAAGTGATGGCTGATGAACAAGGTAATGCAATCCATTTAGGAGAACGTGATTGTTCTATGCAACGTCGTCATCAAAAAATTATTGAAGAGGCACCCGCACCAGGATTGAGCAAAAATACGCGTAATAGAATGGGGGAATTATGTGCACAAGCCTGTCGAGACATCAAATATCGTGGTGCAGGTACGTTTGAATTCTTGTACGAAAATGGTGAATTTTACTTTATCGAAATGAATACCCGTTTACAAGTAGAACATCCGGTGACAGAATTTATTACTGGTGTAGATATTGTGCGCGAACAATTAAATATTGCTGCCGGATTACCACTGAGTTATCAACAGAAAGATATTCGTTTTACCGGTCACGCCATGGAATGCCGTATTAATGCAGAAGACCCTGATACATTTATGCCCTCACCGGGTACCATTGTGCGTTATCATGCGCCGGGCGGTCCTGGCGTACGGGTAGACACCCATATTTATAGCGGTTATCACGTACCTCCTTATTATGATTCTCTAATTGGCAAATTGATTACTTACAGTGATATGCGAGATTCTACAATGAACCGTATGCTTATTGCTTTAGATGAAATGATTATTGATGGCATTAAAACAAATATCCCGTTACATCAACGATTACTAAATGACGCAAATTTTCGTACCGGTAGTTTAGATATTCATTATTTAGAGAAAAAATTAGGCTATTAATTAAATATATTAATAATGTGGTAAATAAAAATGACAAGAGATTTAAAATGCTTTTGTAAAAGTCTCTTGTAATAAATGGAGTCTGTTTTGATTACTAATTATATACTAACAGATTTTGAAAATGTACAACCAAATAATTTAGAACAGGGCAAACGCACAGGGCAACCGCATTAAAATTTCTGACCAAACACAAGCTTAGCGCGGTAGGTATCACTCCAACTTGCTTTACGGCATTTTTTTGCGAGGCTTCTTGGCGTTGCATCTTATGCGTGGGTCTTTCAGGATTGAGAAGTGTTCTATAATGTTCGCGTTCACATGGATACGCCTGATTAGAAATTCTAACGGGATTATTTCTAACTTTCTTTTTTTCAATCAAGTTTTAATGCGTTTGTCCTGAGGAAGCGCTAATCGATTAGGTAACCATTGCCCTCTACCTAATTTAAAAGCTTGCTGTAAACTGTGCCAAGTGTAATGTTGTGCATTTTCTATTGCAATATCAATAGTTTGTCCTTTTGCTAAATAACCTGCAACACAAGCCGCAAAAGTGCAGCCAGAACCATGATAACTGTGTGGTAAACGCGGAAATTGCCAAGTTTTTATCAATTGACCTTTTGAATATAAACGATTTTCTACTTGTTCACTGGGTTCGTGCGTGCCAGTAATACAAACCGCTTGACAACCATATTCCATCAACTGCTGCGCGGCTTGGGTTAAAGTATAATCAGATTGGGTTAAACTGCGCGCTTCTATACTATTAGGCGTAAGTATAGTAGTGAGCGGTAATAACTCATGAATTAGGGTTTGTTGAAATTGTGAATTGGCTAAAACTTTTCCGCCGCCTGCTGCCAAAATAGGATCAACGATGATCGGTAATTGTGGATAATTTACTAATAACCGACTAATTTCATAAATAATTTCAACACTACCTAATAAACCAATTTTACAAGCTGCTACTGGCATATCCGCTAAAACCGCTTGAGCTTGGGCAATGACTTGTTTTGCGGGTAATGGTTTGTTTTCTATAATATTAATCGTATCTTGTACCGTAATACTGGTCACTACAGGTAGTGTATAACAACCAATTTGACTTAATGTTTGAATATCCGCACATAAACCAGCACCGCCAGACGGATCGTGACCCGCAAAGACAAGAATACAAGGAGGTAATGTGTTTTTCATCGATATAGTTTACCGTTTTAGGGAATTTAAAAAATTTGTGGCTAAAATTGTTAGCATCCTACCTTTTTGTTGCATTTGCTACACAGCAAAATTTATTAAATCTAATTTAAAATCAAGTAATTATTGATTGGCATATCAGTTGCTAAAGTATTCTCAATTTTTTATATAAAGAGATAGTCATGACCGAACTTGTCATTGTCGAAGATGATCCCATTTTGCAATCCGAATTTGCTAAAGAAATGGTAAAGCAATTGCGCGCATTAGACACCTATGATATGTACGCGGAATGGTCAAATGCACGTATCCTTGATCCATTAATCCTCACTAAGGAACGCAAGCAGGAAATCCCTATCGTAGGCGATCCAAACCCTATCATTATTTCTCGCATTAATGCTTATTACAATGCTTTGTCTTCTTTGATAGAAAAAAAATGTGATGTGATGACCGTGCCATTGGTTAATTTAACCCATGAAGGATTTGGTAAAGTATTGATTATCGTTGGTAAACTCGTTGTTTTAGATAAAGCATTACGAGATGTACACCGATTTGGGTTTAAAAACTTAGAAAAAATGCATCAAGAAGCGGAAAAAGTGATCGATAATGCAGTTCAATTAGTTGAAAAATATAAAGAAGTAGCTCAATTATAGAGGGATCACAATGACAGAAGAAGAATTAAAGACATTAAAGAAAGAAGTTGCCAAGAAAAAGCGAATTGCCAGTGAATGTGCATCACAACTACATGATTTAGTAGAAGATAAGTTACCAGCAGGTTATGAAGAATTGCCTGCTATTGCCCAATCTACTTATGATGCCTGTCAAAGTTGGGCGGAAGCCGAAAAAAAATTATCGACAAGCAACTGATAATACTTAAATTAGACGAGGATAATTGAATGGGAAATATTACTGCTGTAACGCGTGGTGGTGTTGTATATGAACCCTCATTTGTTGTTGGTATTAACCAATTAGACTGTATTAGTTGTGGACGTTGTTATAAAGTTTGTCCACGTCAAGTATTGGAACTGGTTGATCGAACAGCGGAAATGATGAGAAGTCGCGATGAAGACGACGACGATGATGATGATTGGGAAGATGACGAAGAAGACAGTGATGCAACCATGATGGCAATTATCAATGCAATGGATTGCATCGGATGTGAAGCTTGCGCACGGGTTTGCCCGAAAAAGTGTTTTGTGAATCAACCGTTACCAATGGGTTCATAGTGAATAATCAAGGAATGGATGAATATGCCTAGACCGCAGAAACATGTGTTTGTTTGTACACAAAATCGTCCGCCCGGACATCCGCGTGGTGCCTGTGGGCAGCATGGTTGTGTGGCAGTCATGGAAGAATTTTTACAGCAATTACAATTGCGTAATTTATTTGAAACGGTTGCGGTGACTAATACCGGCTGTCTTGGTCCTTGTGGTATGGGCGCAACAGTATTGGTCTATCCAGAGGGTGTGATGTATTCGAAAGTGACGGCTGATGATGTCAGTGCGATTTATGAAGAACATTTAATCGGTGGGCAAGTGGTTGAAAGATTATTGATGCCCAAAGATATTTGGAGTTAGGCAAGTCCATGTAGGATGTGCTGATGCAGAAAATACATCAATACATCCTACATTTTATGAGGTTGATATTATTGGTGCATGGTGGCTTACGCCTTATGCACCCTACCGTGCTGGTTTCCCCCCCTTTTTTAAAGGGGGCAGGGGGGGATTTAAGTGATTGAAATATAAAAAATCCCCCTCAATCCCCCTTTGGTAAAGGGGGAAGCAAAATTTCCTTAACTTAATGCTATTGACCCTACCGTGCTCGTTCCCATTTTGTCCGACCTACGTATCTTCATGGGAATGATGTTTATTTTGATGATTTGCCTTGTATTAATCAAAACGCAAATCCACCACTCCTCGACTCATTAATCCCATCGTCCAATTCAAAGTACATTTGAGCCAAGGTTCAAGTTCTACCGCGTCTTTCTTAGGCAACCGGTTGATAGTTTTAGAATTAAATCCCGCCCATTCAACAATAACTTCTCTTAATTGAGGGGATAATTGATGCCACTGCCAAATAACGGGATCAGTTTGTGGCGCGA
>DYNN01000177.1 GCA_020721045.1 Thiomargarita sp.
TCCGCACAGGTCCGTCGCCGCTGCATCCTGTCAAAAAAGTAGAGGAAAAAGGCGCGCGCTTCAAAGCCACCGGCATTATGGGCGATGAATGGTACAGAATACAGATGAACGACGGCACTGAAGGCTGGGTTCATAAAAGCGTGGTGTCTGTGCTGACGGGGGTGTGATAAGATTCTTTTTATGCTGTTAAAATCATTATGATTTGTATATCGAATCTTAATTCCCGGCTACCAAACTCCGTGAACATGTGGATAATCCAAAATTTTGCGATCAGCGGTCAGAATAGTAAAATTTCTCAGTCTTGCCGTAGCAGTGATGATGCGGTCTGCCGGATCAGCATGAAAAGTACCGGGAAGTGAAAATGCTTCTTCAATGATGTCCAGATCAATAGTTTCTATCTGCCAGCCGTTGATATCCACATAATACCTGAACCATTTTTTCCACGGTCGATCCAAAACAATACGCCCCCGTTCTGTTGCACACGCGATTTCCGCAGCACTGATCGGTGAAACGAATATTTCAGAATTGCTGTCTTCCATCAGAACCTTTGTTGACTTGGAAAGGGACGCCGAATCAGAAATTGCCCAGATAATACAGCAAGTATCAAGGAGCAGCTTCATTCTTTCAGCATATCCCAATTATTTTCAGGAATCATCGGCTCGGTCAGATTTCCTTTAACCTGCACAGTTCCATGTCCGCAGCCTAATATGGTCTTATTTTTCTTTTCTTTGATTTCATAATAAGGAACCAGACGGGCAATCGGGACATTCCGCCTCAGAATCTGCACAATTTCTCCATGTTCCGCAATGGAAAGAATTTTACTCAGATTATTTTTCAATTCACCGACAGAAGCGACTTTCATGATGTTCTTTCAATCCTTCCGAATTTAGCTCATGTCTTTCAACCGCGCCTATTATCGTGCCGCAGGGCTATGAGGCAGAGAAACGATAGAATCAATTACGCTTTTATAAACTCAAGAGCTTTTTTCATTCGTTCATGCAAATTCCTTCTAATTTGTGAGTTACTATCACCGGTATCAAGAGCATCCTCAAATACCTGAATTTCATCAGCAAGACCCGATTCCATTTTTAATAGCTTATCTTTTTTGACTTTATCCGCTTGGAATTTTGTTTTTTCTATTAAAACATCAAGAACCAACTTACTGACTCTGAACAAATCATCATAATTCGATCTGACTCGCTCCTCAACCCATAATACAAAAGAATCTACCGAATCAATTTCAGGATTGATTTTTCGGAGTTCTCGCATTGAATGTTTAGCAGATTCAAGTTCTTGATCATTGTTAGCGGATTCCGCTTTCCTGATTTTTGCCAGTTGTTCATCATTCACCCGATCTACGGATTTTCCTAATCGGTCAAACAAAAATTTAATCCCAGCACCAGCGGTTGCTGTGGTGAGTAATTCGATAATCATGATTTTTTTCCTTTCATTTGGAAATATTGGCGATGTGATTTCAAAGGTGTCTCCATTACCTACTTCTTTTATAATTTTAATAGTAATACTACTAATATATTTTCTAAATTTCTCTAATAACTCTGCTGTAGAATGAAAATCGGAAATCGCCATCTCCGAAATAATTATCTTAACATTTGTATCATTATTGTTTTGTATTTCAATATTAATTCGATTATTTTTACATAATGGTATAGCAATATCTAAAACATCATTAATCACATCAAGAACTCGTTTATCAACTTTATAAAGTTTCTTTTGTGTCTCATTATAATTAATACTGATTCCTCTATCTCTATATTTATCCTCTTTTTGTTTAACAATATCGGCTATTACACCTTCCAACTCAGCAGATTCTGGTATATTGTTAATTAAAAAATCAAGAAGAGAGATAGCTGATGCTACATCCTTATCAATTATATCTATATGACCTATAATTTTTGGGGTACCACTGCTCCTTTTGCTTAAATGTTTTTTAACTATAAGAAACCAGCCGCTCACTGGGGATAACTTTCCTATAATTGTCTGTGCTATATTTTTAATTCTTGCTCCATCAAGGTTATCAATCAAACTTTCCATTATTCTCTGATTTCCCCTCAATAGCTTTTTTATCCTGAATAGAAGAATATATTTCTATTAACGACTTTTCTAAATGTTCCATAAAATCATCAGATTCACCTTTAATAAGTATTTTCTTGATGTTAGGATATTCCTCTATATATATGTTAGGATTTCCTATAATAAAGCCGGAAATCAAAATAATTGGTAAATCAGGAAAGTTTTTTCTTAAAAAAAGCAATAATTTTCGTCCATTTGCTATGGATGAAGAGCCTTTTCTGAGAATTTTTAAATCCATACATATAATTTTATAGCTGTTATCCTTAAGTTTTTGAGTAGTTTCTTCATAACAGCCTGAAATATCATAAGAATATATATCATCAACAGATGTTGTGATAATATCCTTCCATCTTGGATCGTCATCAACTATCAGCAAATCAAATTGCATTTCGTTATTCAGCATATTTCTCCTCATTCAATAATTTGAAAATTTCTTTGCTGAATACCTCAATGTCAAATGGTTTTCCATTAGGAGCCTTTTCATAATAGCCATCTGCCTTATAGAAATTCACAGCCTTCTCTTTTTGATCGTGATCCGGGTATCCGGTCAGAATGATAGCTTTTATTGAAGGCTGCTGCTTTTTAGCCTCTTTTAATACCTCCATACCCTGAATATTATACGACGAAGCATCAACCAATCGCATATCAAGAATTGCAATATCAAAAGAGTTACGTTTCAACAAATCAACAGCTTCTTGAAAATTAGTTGCTGTTGTAACTTTATGACCATCATCTGTCAAAATAACAGACAATAATTCCCGCCAATTAGGCTGATCATCCACAATAAGAATATTTCCCTTCATAGCATCCTCCGAAAAAAATCATTCAATAGGCAAGGTAATCGTGAATGTAGTCCCTTCGCCTTCTTTGGTATTTACCACCTTAATATTTCCTTTCATGCTTTGAATAATACTTCGCGCTCTCCAAAGACCGTATCCGGTTCCTTTTTTATCAGTCCAGAAAC
>DYNN01000097.1 GCA_020721045.1 Thiomargarita sp.
TCAAATTCGAATCGTTTACCACAATACTACATCGCTGTCAATGCGTAACTCCTAAGTATGATCAATGGAAGGAAAATACTGTAACACATCCATTTTTAGTACATAGCGAAAGCGTTTTGTCCAATTTTGGTAGCGATCTACTGCACGATGAACACCTTTTCCTTTACGGTTTGCATAAGAATCTGCAATGAACTTTTTATCTATTAACGGTTCTATAATGTTGAGTAAAGCATGATGAACTACCCGATCTCGAAAGTTTGCAGCGGCAATAATGCGAGGTTTGCGTTCATAAATGGTGAATAAATGGTAATCTTGTGGTTGGTAAGTATCACTTTGTAATTCTTGTTGTAATGTGAAAAGCTCAGATTCTAAATTCAGACTAAAATTGGCTATATTCTTTTTATGTTGTTTTCCACGCCTTGCCTTGCGATAAGCTAAGAGTAAATTGTCAAAAGAGGTGATGTCAGACCATACATTATCAATCAAGTTCATGGGGTTTCTACTGTCGATTCTGTTATTTTAAGCCAACCTCCCACTTGTTTACCTAATTCGTTTATCAATTTTGCGCCATGTTCATAAGTTTGGCTAGAAATAACATGCAGTTCAAAACTGAGCCGCCACAAGTGACGTATAATTTCTAATTGACGATTTGCTTGAATAAGAGGCGTTTTTTTATTCTTAGTATATGCTGCTTCCACTAAATTTTCTAGCACGCTGAGTAATCGGGTTTCTAAGCGTTCACCCAATGTAAATCGGCGTACACGTGGAAATTTGTCTATATGTAAGATCATCCACAACAATAATTCATGACAACGTTGTACAGCTTGAGGTGTCTGTTGCATATTAAAAAATGTCGCGACCCCCGCAAGCGGGGGGACGTAAAAGAAAAAAGAGAAAAAAGAATAAAGGGTTATAAGGATAAAGTACTAAGATTTACATCCTGGAAAGACGAAAACCCCTGTTGTTGTTCCCGTCAGTAGTATCGAACCTATTACGGTTGGCACAACGCAAGTAACTATCATTGTTGCCCCAAGAACCACCACGACGGAGATGCGCATCACTACTTCCTGACACCCAAGCACTACCATCAGTTGGTACGCCTACATAATTTTCATGCCAACTATCTTCACACCATTCCCATACATTACCATGCACATCATATAAACCAAAAGCATTTGCTGGATATTTTCCAACGGGTGTTGTCTGTTTTATTCCGCTACCATCATAGTTTGCTAAATCCGGCGTAATAATATCACCAAAGCAATATTTGGTAGTAGTGCCTGCACGACAAGCATATTCCCATTGCGCTTCACTGAGTAAACGATAAGACTTTCCAGTCATTTGTGATAGTTTAGCACAAAACTTCATCACGTCATTCCAATTTACTGTTTCAACCGGTCGTGTTGCACCTTTGAAGTTTGATGGATTATCTCCCATCATCACTTCCCATTGGGCTTGTGTCACCGGATATTTACCTGCAAAAAATGGTTTTATCGTCACTGAATGTATTGGTTTTTCATAATCACTATCATTTGAACCCATCATAAAAGTGCCACCAGGAATATAAATCATTTCTAAGGTAATCCCATTACCCAAATTTTCAACAAGTTGACGTACTTTTCTAGTTTCACGGCGAATCTTTTTATTGCTATCGATAAATGCGGTTTCAAAACTAATTTCTGGTAATGTATTAGCTAACTCAGTCACCGGATCGCTAGATTGCTGAGTCGATTGTTTTAATTTGGTTATTTCTTGACGTAACTCTTGTAATGCTTTTTCTTGCACACGAGAGATTTCTGTTAAAATAATTTGACGTTTTTTATCAAAATAAGCTAGTTGAGTGGTTAACGATTGTTTAAACTCCTGTTCTACAGATAAACGATGTGCATCGGCACGATTGATTGTTTCTATTACTTTTACATTGAACGCTTCTAATGACTGACTTACTTTTTCTTCCAATTCACGCAATTGAGTAGCAGAAGAATTGGCTTGCGTGATGGTTGCTAAAACTTGTTGTTTGACTGTTGTTAATTCTTGCAATAATGTATTTACATCAGAGAGTTGAACTGTATCAAGCTGTTGTTCAATTTGCTGTATTGTTTGTTGGCGAGAGGCTTCAATGTCATGAATAATCGCTTGTGGATTCAAGACTTGGGTTAATCTTTCTTGGGCTTCGCGCAACATACTTTCCAATTTAAGTGCAAATTCTTGTTCTGCGCGTCTAGTATGTCCACCGCCTTCTAGGGTATCTAATCGTCCTTCTAAACGCCCTAACTTCATGATTAACCAAACTAATCCGCCCAGTAGCGGAAGTGCAAGACCCATGATACCGATGATGATTTCCATAAGTAACCTATAAATTAATAAGCATCGAGTATATTAATCGAAGGCTGATCTGATATCAACCTAACTCTTAGCTCATAGGTTCAATGATGCGGCGTTGTGATTCACCGCATCTGGATTACTTAATATTCAACTAATATGTCTTCATCACGCACAATCATTTGACAGGCTAATCGCCAAGGAGAGGGTAAATCATTAACTTCCATCTGTTCAATTTCATCTTTGGACAATTTACCAATCTGTCTTAGTACATTTTTTTCTTTATCGGTTAAAATACAGCCCATGCGTGGTTTTTTATCTAAACTCGACACTTTAATCACACAAGTTCCACATTCACCGTCTGAACACTCAAATTGAATCTGAATTTTGTTGGCACGGGCAAGGGTTAAAATCGTTTCGGTATGGCTGCCCGCTACAGCGTAAACCGTTTTATCGCGATATTCTGGATTACTAAAAGTAATATTTGGCATATTTATCTCCACGTAAAGTACTAAGCTGGTCTAACTGTGACATCACCTTGAACTTGGGCTTGACACGCAAGACGATCATGTTTACCTGCCATATTTTCACGTAATATCTTATCTTCTAAGACTGAAGGCGGTGAAAGATTATTCCAGCCTTCTTCAACATGCATCAAACAAGTACCACAATCACCTTCGCGACAACCATAAACGATGCCAGAACCAACTTTTTCAGAAATTTCAATCACTCGCACCCCAATAGGTACCGAAACGGTGAGATTAATATCGCTGAATGTTAATTGTGCTTTTGCCATAGTGTTTCCTCTTTAATTAAATTAGGTGAAAAACGTAACTCATTGTGTTAAAACTCTAAATCAGCCATATCAATAGTGCGTGCTGTTTGGCGATTGGTCATCACCTCCGCCAATTCACGCCCTAATTGACGGCATTTATCAAGTTCTTCGGTGGTGGGAATTAATTTAACACGTATACCTTGTACTGGAACACGCATTTTTAAACCCCTAAAGCGATCTTCTAACATACGCACAGCCTCAATGCCATTAAGTTAAGCGTTTCCCCCCTTTTTTAAAGGGGGCAGGGGAGGATTTAAGTAATTGAAATATAAAAAATCCCCCTCAATCCCCCTTTGGTAAAGGGGGAAGCAAAATTTCCTTAACTTAATGCTATTGACGCACAGCCTCACCTGACCAACCAAAAGACCCAAATGCTGCACCAATTTTGCCTTTTAAACTGACAACAACCAGTGAAGACATTAAATCCCACATCGGTTTTGCTGCATCTCCGTTAATTGTCGGTGTGCCCAACGCGATACCATCTGCTTCTTCAATCAAATCAACAAAAGGTTCAACTTCACCTCCCTCTAAATCGAATAAGGAAACGCGCATGTCTTCTATTTCACTGGCACCTTCATAAATTGCGCGCGCCATTTGTGCAGTGTTTCCATAAGAACTGATGTAAAAAATCAATAAAGTCTTGTACTTACTTTTAATATTATTCTGTATGCGTGGAGTGGATAACTCTCGATAGCGTTTAATATAATCAGTAGGACTTTCACGCAAAATCGGTCCGTGAGTTGGGGCTATCATATTGAATTGTAACGGTTCAATTAATTCTAACGCAGTCAATACGTGTTGTTTAAATGGACGCATGATGTGTGCATAGTAATAATCAAACGAAAAGCGAAAATCTCCAACTAAATCATTAAATAAGCGTTCATCACAGAAGTGACAACCAAAAGCGTCGCCTGAAAATAAAATTTGTTCTTCTTCCAAATAAGTGCACTGGGTGTCGGGCCAATGTAAATAAGGTGTGTGTAAAAAACGTAACGTGCGATCACCTAAATTCACCGTATCACCCGTGGTCACAGGAATAAAAGAAAAGTCACCTTCTTCATGCTTTAATAAACCCTTTAACATACTTTGTGCACGCTGTGAAATGTATAAACGTGCGTGTGGCGCTCTCTTAATGAGTTCAGGCAATGCGCCACTGTGATCAGGTTCTAAATGATTGAGAATAATCACTTTAATCTCATCATAACGCGCAACAGATTCTAGCCGTGCAAAAAAATCTTGCGCAAAATTTTCTTTGACCGTGTCAATAATCGCCACGCCTTCACTACCACGTACTAAATAAGCGTTATAAGTCGTACCATTCGCGGTTTTTAAAATAATATCAAATGTGCGTAATGACGGGTCTAACGCACCAATCCAATGCACACGCTCTGATACAGGAACGGCTGAAAGTGAAAGAGATGCATTCATGGTGTTATACACGCCTGTTGTTTTCGTGAGCAAGTTTCTAAATCTTGTTTTATTTCAATTGATTGTAACCAAGGCTGCATATTTTCTGGATTAAAACCTAAAACGTATTCTTGATCAATTTGCATCAATGGGCGACGAATCAATAATGGGTCTGCAATCATCAATTGAATTGCTTCATTTGCTTGAATTTCTTCAGGAATAATATCGCCTGATTTCACTTTAGGCGCAGCGCGATTAAACCATTCAGAAACTAAATAGCCTTTAAAAAAATTGCATAAACGTTCCGATGTCCATGTTTCCGTTAATAAATTTTTAGCAATCACTTCATGTCCCGCCGCCTCCAATAAAGCTTTTTGTTTCGTATTATTAACGCAGCCGGGTTTTTCATAAAAAATAATGCTTGCCATAGACTTTCTCATTTATATTTTGTTCATCGACATTTTTTCTGGTGGAATGCCGGTTAAGGAACCGGGTGGATTCAGCATCTGTCCACTACTATCTAAAATCGCGCCTTCAATCGGGCAAATGCTAGCACACTGTGGATCAGGATAATCGCCCTCACATTCATTGCATCGACGCGAATCAATGAGAAAGTGAGGCTTGGCTTCATAAATCGCTTGATTGGGACAAAGTGGCTCACATGCCCAACAATTAGTACATAACTCATTAATCGTAAAAGACATTATCAAGCACCCAACTGTTGTTGCAATGGTTCATCTAATTTGCCGGCAATAATCATTTCTTTGTAAACTTTTTCTACCGCTTCTTCAATGGGTTCATAAGGGTGATCATTGTTTGGTTGAATACCCGCTGCAACCAAGGCTTCCCACGGTCCGTAACCAATTCTGGCACATAAAATCACTTCACAACCCGTTAAAGCGTGGATCGTGCGTTGTAAAGCAGTTTCGCCTTCACCACAACTGTCATCACCATGGCAATATAAATCAGTTTTCACATGACGCAAAAAACGCACACCGGTGTGAGAGGCTTCATAAATCAAGAATTCCTTAGCGTGACCAAAGTGTTCATTTACTAAATTGTCACCTTTAGTTGCCACTGCCATTAAAATCGGACGATGCACAAATTTTTGTTTAGTCAATCCACGTTTTATGCTAGTGAGCGGAATAAATTGCACATAATGCGGTTGTTGTTCTTTCTTTTCCGTCATTTGCGCGGTAATTTGCGCTTGAACTGTAATACGCTTTTGCATAGCCGCTTGATAATCAACAGTTGCCGATTCAATTTTTTCCAATGTGAAATCTTGATTGCGATCTTCACCCAACATCCCAACAGCATCTGCGCGACATTGACGACAGTGACGCATCATTTTCATCTCGCCTTCACAACTATCTTGTAACGCGCTTAATTCACTATCCGTAGGACTGCGTTGTCCCGTTAAACCGTAAAAAGTACCATGTTCGGGTTTGGCTAATAACGGCATGATATTATGCAGAAAAGCACCTTTAGCTTTGACAATTTTGCTCACTTCAGCCAAATGTTGATCATTAATTCCTGGAATCATGACTGAATTGACTTTGACCAAAATCTGCCGTTCTAGCAACATTTCTAAACCTTTTTGCTGCTGTTCAATCAAAATTTCGGCTGCTTTAATACCTTTAATCCGACGGTTTTGCCAAAATATCCAAGGGTAAATTTTTGCCCCAATCACCGGATCAACGCAATTAATCGTTATTGTGACGTGATTAATATTATATTGCGCAATTTGATCGACATATTGTGGCAAATTTAACCCATTGGTTGATAAACATAATTTTAGATCGGGGGCTTTTTCTGCCAACTCTTTAAAAGTGGCAAAAGTTTTTTCTGGATTTGCTAAAGGATCACTAGGACCTGCAATACCGACAACGCTCATTTGCGGTATTTCTGAGCTGACAACTAACACTTTTTTTACTGCTTGATCAGGCGTTAATAATTCTGAAACAACACCGGGACGAGATTCATTCGCACAATCATATTTACGATTACAGTAGTGACATTGAATATTGCAAGCAGGTGCTACTGCCACGTGCATTCTAGCAAAATAATGGTGTGCTTGTTCAGAATAACAGGGATGATTCTGCACTTGTTCACGTATATTTTCAGCAAGGGGAGTAGTACAATTATTTGTCGTGCAAGCATGTTGATGATGCCCAAAACCAATCGAATCCGTCATTTCATTATCCTCTCAAACCACATATTGTTATTTAGCTTTGAGCAATTAATATGCCTAACAATAACTTATTGATTTAAAAAAATAAAAATCACTGTCACACCAAAATTGTAGCGAATCATACAACTGAAAACATAAGGATTGTGCATAACTTTACAGTTGACAGTTATAATAAAAACCACTAAAGTAGCAAGGAAAGCACCTTAAATAACTATGTTCGTTTAATGCGTCAATAATAATATGATTGTTAACACAATTCGCAGTTTTGTACGTCGTGGACGTATCACCTCAGGACAAAAACGTGCCTTAGATACCTTAAGTTCACACTATCTTATTGAATATCAAGCGCAACAATTAAATCTTGATGCCCTGTTTAATAGAAATGCAGCTAAACATGTAGAAATTGGCTTTGGCAGTGGTGACGCCCTAATTGCAATGGCAGAACAGTATCCAGAGAATGATTATTTAGGCATTGACGTCTATCGTTCTGGTATTGCTAAGTTATTGATGCAAATAGAAAATAAACAATTAACTAATATCAGAGTGATTTGTGCAAATGCGGTTGACGTATTTACACATTGCTTACCGATTGAATCGATTGATGCGGTTTATCTGTTTTTTCCTGATCCATGGCATAAAAAGCGTCATCACAAACGCCGTTTAGTACAACCTGCTTTTATAGATTTATTAGCATCGAAAATGAAATCAGAAGCTTATCTGCATTTAGCCACAGATTGGGAAGATTATGCACGACAAATGTTGCAAGTTTTAGATGAAAATCAATTGGTTATAAATAATATTGGCGTAGGTTGTTTTGCACCACGATTACAACAACGTCCCTTAACCAAATTTGAACGACGGGGACAACATTTAGGGCATTTAGTGTGGGATTTGCGTTATACCGTGGTTAAAAAATAGCGTTATATACAGAATAAGCGCCAATGCCATTAAGTTAAGTAAAAATCGTAGGTTGTATAAGTGCGACAACAATTCGCTTAAGTGAATGATTCATAATAAAAATCCCAGTGTTACGTCTCTGCAAGTTTACTTTAGCAGGCTTTGTGAGTAATTGCAAGGCTGAACGCAGTTGTTGTGGTTTTAAATTGAGAATTGCTGTCAAACATTGGTTGGGGTTGTACAGCCTGAAGATTTTACTGTGACCAATAGCGGACAAGCTGTAGTGAAGCTGATGCAAGCTACTTTAACGGGCACAAACTCAGCAGAGTTTAAGATTTTGCAAAATACCTGTAATGGTTCGATAAATCTAGGTGCGTCTTGTACCATGACTATGAAGCGAGAGTTTCACGTTCGGTTCTGTGAGAGCCTCAGGAAGAAGTTCCTTGGGGCTACTCGACCGATTGTTGTTTAACTTAATGGCATTGACCTTAGCTTATTAATTAGATTCAACTTTTTTGAGTGAAGCGGCTACTTCAGGCGGCATGTAATTTTCATCGTGTTTAGCCAATACTTCTGAAGCTAAAAAACTGCCATTTTCTTGCATTTTTCCAATCGCAACAATGCCTTGTCCTTCACGAAATAGATCGGGTAAAATACCTTCGTAATAAATAGTGATAGTATTGGCATAATCGGTGACGTCAAATTGAACCCGCAGCGTATCACTAGCACGTTTCACTGTATTGGCTGCAACCATACCACCAACTCGAATAGAATGACTCACCGGTGCTTCTCCATTTATAATTTGAGTCGGACTGAAGTAGTACAGCATATTTTCTTGAAATGCCGTGATACCTAAAGCAACTGTCGCACTAATTCCTAAAACAAGTAGCATTATTAGTATTAAACGTTTTTTATGTTTTTTGTTGAGTGTTATCATGTCGGTTTCTCTTGAATTTACGCGCTAAATTTCGCAAAATCTGCTTTTCTTGTTGTATAGGTAGAATAAAGTTGAGCAGTAAAACTATAAAAGCTAAACCATATGAAGTCCATACATAAAAGGCATATCCACCCATATGAAAAAATTCTTGCATTATCACGCCTCACATTGTTAGTTAAAAATCCAAAGCTTCTTGCACAATCGCTTCTAAAACAGTTTCAATTTCCTGTTCCAATTTTTCAGGCGTTTTTCCTACCAAATGCGGTTTACGAAAGGCAACGTGCACTTGGTCTGGTTTATCTGGTTGATTGTAAATAGCGATAGTAAAAGGACAAATTGTTAAATTCAGTGGACTTAGTTGGGTCATTTTATGTGAAATTGATGCACTGCAAAATTCAATGGATTCAGCAATAACGTACACAGCGTTGGGAAATCCTAAATCTTTACCGGTACGATTAAGCATTTCGCTGATATGTAAAGTATTACTGACGGTGAATCCATGATTGATAATCGCATTCACTACATTTTCTTTCACAGTGGCAAAATCTTCTTCACTTTCATAAGTGGCTATTGGTGTGACAACTTCTGCAGCAGATACGGTACTGGCGAGATAAAATAAACCAAATAAGAAGTAGTTCAATGTAAAAACTCCTATTAAAATAATGAGGTTACCACCACACCATTACTTTGTTACGCCCTGCTTGTTTCGCAGCACTCAACATTAAATCAGTGCGATAGATAAGTTCTTCTTTAGAAAGGCTTTGATGCCCTTTAGTATCAATTTTCTGACTGTGATCAATATCAACATTATGTGCTACCCCAATACTCACAGTGACTTTAAGCGGTGCTTCCTTCGTTGTGGCAAAAATACAATCTTCACAACTGCGCCGAATGCGTTCTGCCAAAATATAAGCGCCATCAACATCAGTATTAGGCAACAATACCATGAACTGTTTAGTGCCGTAACGACAAGGTAAATCAATCGAATTACGCACGGAATGAATTAATAACCGAGATATTTCTTTCAATACTTTACTTGTTTGTTGATAACCGTAATTTTCGTTGACTTCAGAAAAATGGTCAATATCAATCAATAACAAAGAAACAACCCCGCCATGCCGATTAATACGTTTAATTTCTTCTTCCAAACGGGTTTCAAAGTAATGTTTAGTATGTAAATTAGTGGCTGTATCAATGGTTGCAATTTGATACAATCTTTTATTTTCAATGATAATTTCCATTGATAGACCAATCATAGAACGCAACATATCCAATGTTTTTAGTCGAAAATTGAATAAATTAGCATCTATTTTCTGTTCTAAAATAGCAATTCCAACAACTTGATTTTTATCATTAATTAAAGGTAAACACAAACAAACAAAATCATTCAACGTTTGTTTATAGCTAGGAAAAGGAATTGATTCTAACAAAATCCCCGGATAATTCTTAGTTTGTTTAGTAGAAATAATAACTTCCAGCGGTGTTCCTTTCAATTTAATCCGTTTATTAGTTAAGGTGATTTCGCCTTGCTTAAAAACGCCGACGATCATGCCTAAACCATTATTAATTCCTACCGTGAGTAAAACAACCTGTTCACTTTGCGCTAACTCAGCCAAAGTATTGAGAACATACTTGATTAATTGTTTCATGTAAGGAAAAAATGTAGAAAATTAACAGGTTGACATTCCTAATTTTTTAAATTGAGAATAATAATTTGCTAAACGCGCAAAATCATTTAAATGTAAAGTTTCAGCGCGCGCTTGAGGATCGAGTGATAAATCTAACATAGCTTCAGCGGTTACCCAATTTTTCAAAGAATTACGTAAAGTTTTACGACGTTGCGAAAATGCTTGCATGACAATAGCAGCAAAATCTTGCAAATTATCCACAGCGACTGGTGGGCAACGATGCGGTAATAATAACACAACGCTAGATTCGACATTAGGCGGTGGACTGAAAGCCGTTGCAGGTACATCAAATAATTTCACTGCTTGACAATGGTACTGTAACATAATTGATAATCTACCGTAAGCCGCGCTATTCGGAACCGCAATTAAACGATCTACGACCTCTTTTTGCAACATAAAAACCATTTTATCAATGTTAGCAGCAAAATTTAGTAAATGGAACAACAAAGGTGTAGAAATGTTATAAGGCAAATTACCAACAATTCGTAAAGTATCATGATTTAAAAGACATTTTTTAAAATCAAACATTAAAGCATCAGCTTGGTAAATATGCAATTTATCTGAAACGATGTGTTGATGTAAATAGTCTACTAAATCCTTATCTAACTCGACTACGATCAAGTTATCAATTTGTTTTAGCAATGGAATTGTCAACGCGCCTTGACCTGGTCCGATTTCAACAAGTTGTGAATTATTTGGTAAATCTAGCGTAATAGCATTGATGATTTTTTCTACAACAGATTGATCATGCAGAAAATGTTGTCCGAAACGTTTGCGCGGTTTAAATGTAGACATGATTTAAAATGTAATGAAAATTCAACAAAAACGCATTTTATCACATTTTTATAAAACAGCTAAAAAGTGTGACGCGAAGGCTTTACACTCTAGGCGAGCTAATCCAAATAAAAATCCCCTGCAAGGTATTAATCTAACAGGGGATAAGCAAAGTGTAGGGTGCATAAGGCGTAAGCCGTCATGCACCAACAATATCAATATTGCGAAAGGTGTATGACGCTTCGCTTATACACCCTACGCGAGCTGGTTGTGCATAAGAATATTGTTTCATTAAGGATAAGTAACTTGCTGTAGCAATTGCTGGATTTTCTTGAGGAAGCGTTAAATACTCTTCAGAACGTAGTAAAATAACTTTGACTGGCTGACCATACCATTCTTGAAATTGTTCTGGTACTTTAATTATACCTTCAAGAGCTTGACATTCAAATTCAATTGCTTGCATTTTTCTTTTCCATTTTGAAATGAAATCTTATTCAGGAAGTCTAACTCAAATAAAAATCCCCTGCAAGGTATTAATCTAACAGGGGATAAGCAAAGTGTAGGGTGCATAAGGCGTAAGCCGTCATGCACCAACAATATTAACATTGCGAAAGGTGTATGACGC
>DYNN01000098.1 GCA_020721045.1 Thiomargarita sp.
AAATTCGAATCGTTTACCACAATACTACATCGCTGTCAATGCGTAACTCCTAATAAAGAAAAAAATTATCGCTGGCAGTAAAATAGTTACTTTAAAATCTTTTAACTCTGAAAAAAAACTGTTATCATTTTGGTTTATTCAATTTAGCAAGGAGGTAGTGTCATGAATTTATTGAAAATGACTGGATATATTTTAAGTTTATTATTAATGTGTTCAATGGTGCAAGCGGCTGAAACAACTGATGTCCAAACTGCGAAAGTAGCGGAAAATGTTGTGGATATCAATACCGCGGATGCACCAACAATAGCGCGCATGTTGGAGGGTATCGGTGAAAAGAAAGCTGCCGCAATTGTGCAGTATCGAGAAGAACATGGACCTTTTAAATCAGTTGCAGAATTAGAAAATGTCTACGGTATTGGCAGTAAAACTATCGAAAAAAATTTAGATAAAATCGTTATTTCAGAAACAGCGGAAGAAACAGTCGAACTTCCCGCAGCAGTGCCACCAGAAGAAACTTTACCCACAGAAAACTCTGAAGCAGATTTGAGCAATTAGGCATAAATAACGCTCAAAATGATAATATCAGGTAGGTAAATGTGTGCTCGGCATCAATGTTCATTTGCCTACCTTGATAATCTTCAACTTTCTGATTTATTTGGTTTTAATTTGGAAACCACTTCCTGCCCTTTTTTAAATTCTTCGGCAAAATAAGTTCTAACAGATTCGGGATCAAAATTAAGAAAAGTGCCGCCTGATTCAAAATGTTGAATAAATACTTTACCAACCGCATAAGTAGAAGCACCCGCTAATATAACCATGGATACAATACCGGTTGTTTGCCCTATAACTGGAACGTATTTGGTCAAACTGGCAGCTGTCATTGAAGTTGAAGTGGGCACAAATCCACCCAGTAAGGCGGCAAGTATGGATTTGCCCATATTCTTGGAAAATTCGATTTCGTAAAGATCGGATAAACTGTGCAACATTTTTAATTGTACGCCGGTCAATACAGCTAAATCAACCATGGGCACAGGAATAACACCGATTGCCATAGAGCCAAGCACATAATTTTTAACCGAACGACTGGCTCTTTCTAATTTCGTTACTTCCACGGCTTCTGTCGTTGTTTCTTCAATTTCCATTAATAGCACCCCATATCGAATAATTAGAATTAATAAATTTATGTGAACATATATTCACTTGTATAATCTTAATACAAAGCTGTTAATTAGGAAAGCATTTTTAAAATTATTTTTTCATGCAAAATAAAATACTTACCACTTTTAATCTCAAAAAATTCTTGGATAATTTGACCACAAAACCAGGCGTTTATTTGATGTTAAATAAAGAAAATAAGATTATTTATGTTGGTAAAGCTAAAAACTTAAAAAAGAGAATTACCAGCTATTTTTCACAATCTGTACAAAAAACACCAAAAATAATCACTTTAATTGCACAAATTACTGAAATTAAAGTGACTGTGACCCATACAGAAAGTGAAGCTTTATTATTGGAAGATATTTTAATTAAACAGCATCAACCTCGTTATAATATCTTGTTGCGCGACGATAAAAGCTATCCTTATTTACATTTATCCGATCACCAATTTCCACGTTTAACAGTACATCGCAGCAAAAAACGAAGTAAAGGACGTTATTTTGGTCCTTATCCGCATGTTAAAGCTGTTTATGAAAGCTTAAATTTGTTACAAAAATTATTTTTATTACGGCATTGTCAAGACAGTTTTTTCCGTAATCGTTCACGTCCTTGCTTACAATTTCAAATTAAGCGTTGTAGCGCGCCTTGTGTCAAATTAATTGATGAAGCAAACTATCAAATAGAAGTCGATCATGCAATCCTATTTTTGTCTGGTAAAAGCGAATATATTATTGAAATATTAGCTGAAAAAATGCAAAAATCTGCAAAACAGCTTGAATTTGAGCAAGCAGCTCATTTTCGCGATCAAATTATACATTTACGTACCTTGCAAGAACGGCAATATGTCAATATTGGCAAGGGAAATATTGATATTATTGCAGGTGTAGTAAACAATGAAATTGGCTGTATCTGTGTGCTTAGTATACGAAAAGGACTACAAATAGGAAATCAGATATTTTTTCCCCAACATACTCAAGAAAGTGATGATGTTGCATTGCTCTCTGCTTTTTTGCCACAATATTACTTAAATCAAGAGCATGATATACCTGATGAAGTAGTGACTCATGTGGCTTGTCATGAGGTGGCATTATTAACTGAGGTGATCAGTCAGCAACGTGGTAAGCCTTTAATTATTCATCATAAAGTAAGAGATACACGGGCACATTGGGTTAAAATGGCAATTGAAAATGCGCAAATCCAATTAGCGCAACAACAACCCAATTATTATCGAGAACGATTGGCAGCCTTGACTGTCGCGTTACAATTAGAGGAAATGCCACAACGTTTAGAATGTTTTGATATTAGCCATACACAAGGTTCAGCAACGGTGGCTTCCTGTGTTGTTTTCGATATCGAAGGACCTAAATTCAATGCTTATCGTCGTTTTAATATTCAGCATATTACGCCGGGTGATGATTATGCCGCTATGGAACAAGTTTTAACAAGGCATTATCGGCACCATAATGATATGATTTTACCGGATATTTTATTTATTGATGGTGGAAAGGGGCAAGTGAAAATTGCACAAACCGTTTTAAATCACTACCAGTTAGATAAAATTAAAATCGTTGGTATTGCTAAAGGACATGAACGTATAGCCGGCTTAGAAACTCTAATTTTGTCTGATTGCACTACACCTTTGATATTACCTAAACATTCACTCGCATTGCTGTTGATTCAGCATATTCGTGATGAAGCGCATCGTTTTGCAATCACGGGACATCGAAATAAACGGGATGCTCATCAAAAATCTTTATTGGAACAAATTGAAGGAATTGGTGCTAAACGTCGTCGTTGTTTAATAAATCATTTTGGTGGATTAGAAGGTATTATGCGTGCAGAAGTCAGTGAGCTAACCGCAGTGCCGGGTATTAATCAGCAATTAGCGCAAAGAATTTATGATTTTTTTGTATCGTCGTCATCATAAGGGATATTTATCGAAATATGAAAATTGTGTAGTGAAGAAGAAATTGAGTTCCATCAATCTTTTTTTGAAATTTTATAACATTTCCATTATCCTAAACAGAATAAATCATTATTTTACCGATTCAATTATATCATGAGAAATACAATTTTCGCTGTTATTTTAATAGCTTATCTTAATGTTTTTGCAGAATCTTCTCCAATTTCTTCTTCCATGCTCAATTTGGGAAAAGTTGAGCTGTTGGCTAATCATCCGGAAAAATACATCGTTGCTACCGGAGACACTTTTTTAGATGTGGTAGGATTATTTGTCACTGATCCCTTGATTGCAACTCAGATTTGGGGGCAGAATTTACCGGAGGTTTTCCCCGGCGATATGGTTGCTCTGGTCAATCAAGGGCAGTCGTTACAAATTAAACGGGGTAGATTAGTGAAATTGTCGCCGGATATTAGAGTTTTACCACAAAAACATAAAATTCCAGTCATTCCAACTGAAACGATACAGCAATTCCTTAATCGTCCGCGTATTGTGACACAAGATGAAATTGAACTGTCTGGTTATATTATTGCCAATGCTGAACAAAAATTATTAGCCAGTACTGGTGATCAAATTTATGTCAGAGGTTTAGACGGTTTTTCTGATGAAAATGAATATGTTATTGTGCGCGAAGGGACGGCTTATCATTCTGAAGACAGTGATGACATATTGGCGTATGAGGCGATTTATCTAGGCGATGCTAAAGTTATCACGTTTGATGATCCGGTTACTTTGCTTATCACGGCAGCCAATCATGAAATTCGAGATGGTGATCGTTTGTTACCTTTGGGTGAACGCAGTTTTAATGAAGATTTTTATCCTCATGCACCGCAATTCTTAGATGATGATGCGCAAATTATTGCTGTGGTCGATGGTGTTTCGCGTATTGGTCAATATCAAGTGGTTGTGCTTAATAAAGGGTTAGAAGACAATATCGAAGTAGGACATATTGTGGGGATTGAAAATCGTAATCAGGGTCAAATAGAAGACGATGTTGATAATGAAACGGTTATTTTACCTAATCGTTATGCCGGTATTGCCATGATATTTAAACCATTTGATCGCATTAGTTATGCTTTAATTATGAAGGCAACTTTGCCAATTCGTATTTATGATAAAGTGACCCAACCTTAAATGTTAGATGTCACTGATATTGAATATTGGTTAGCTTTGGTGCATGCGCCTACAATTGGTGCAGTGAGATTTAAGCAATTATTAGCGCGATTTGGCAGTCCTAAACAGGTGTTTGAAGCGGGAATTGATGTTTGGAAGACACTCGGATTTAAAGCAGAATTGCTTACCTATTTGCAACAACCCGCATGGGCTGAAGTTGAAAAAGAATTACAATGGTTAAAGCAACCTAATAATTTTATATTGACATTAGCCAGTGATGATTATCCATTGTTGTTGAAACAAATCCATGATCCGCCGCCGGTGTTATTTGTGTGTGGTGATTATACTTTATTGAAACAGCGGCAAGTTGCTATTGTCGGTACACGCAATGCGACACAAGAAGGTATGAATACGGCAAGAAAAATTGCGGGTGATTTAGCCAATTTTGGTATTGTGATTACCAGTGGCATGGCAATTGGCATTGATGGTGCTGCTCATGAAGGGGCTTTAAGTTGTAAAGGTAAGACAATTGCGGTGGCGGGTACGGGTTTAGATCGTGTTTATCCAGCGCAACATCGTGAATTAGCCCATCGTATCGCAGAACAGGGTGCATTAGTGTCTGAATTAACTTTAAATAGTTCTTTTTTACAACAACGCGGTAATTTTCCACGTCGTAATCGGATTATTAGTGGATTAAGTTTAGGTACTCTAGTTGTCGAGGCGGGTTTGCGCAGTGGTTCATTAATTACCGCACAGCAAGCGTCAGAACAAGATAGAGAGGTATTTGCTATTCCCGGATCGATTTATAATGTTTCAGCCAAAGGTTGTCATTTATTGATTAAACAAGGGGCAAAGTTGATTGAAACTGCACAAGATGTGATGGAAGAATTATTGATTAATATTCCCTTTTTGGACAAAAAAACGATTGAAGAAGAAACATTTATTAATTATCCCATTGCAATTTTATCAAAAGAGCCAGAAGAAGATTTAGGCGAGGATTATATGAAATTGTTAAAATATATCAATGAGATACCTACATCTGTCGATAACTTAGTTGAACTAAGCCAATTGACGGTTAGAGAAATATCTTCTATGCTGCTTATACTTGAATTGCGTGGACTCATTATTTCTCAACCGGGTGGTCTCTACGCGCGCAGCTAAAAGAGTACACATAATCCACTGGGCATGATTTGATGATTTTTTGTTTTGAAATGTGAGATTGTTAATCTGATAAACATGTGTCCGATTACGCTACACTAATCGGACCTACGGTCTAGACTAAATGTCGGTGCAAGGCGAAGTTGAAACGAGCAGCACTTGGTAAATCAGTGTTACAAGTGAACGAAGCCTATATTTCAAAAACTGCAAGTTGGACTGGTGAAATGAAAAAAGTAGGTGGTGCAAAAACTATCACGAGCAATGGTGTGACCGTTGACCGTGACATAAATGGCGCTCGTGGGATTTTCTTGCGGGCATTGGGAGATAACCCCTCACTCAGAAATGGGTGTGTATGTGTTGCTTAACGGTAACGTTTGGTAGCATAAATTTATCGGTGATATCAGTGAAAGAAAATATTTTGGATGTCCTCATGTATTTGTTTGAATATTATATGGATGATGACAACCAATTTAATCATGATCAAGAGTTTCTCAAAGCTAAATTGATGGAAGCCGGTTTTCCTAGAAGCAATATTAGCAAAGCGTTTAATTGGTTGGAAGATTTGATTGAACAACAACCTTCAGAAGAACAAGCCATACCCCAAAAATCACTTTCTATGCGGGTTTATTCTTCAGAGGAATGTGCACGATTTAATATGGAATGTCGTGGTTTTTTATGCTATTTAGAACAAATGAGCATACTAGATACGGTCAGTCGTGAGTTAGTCATCGATCGAGTAATGGCATTAGAAAGTGATGAATTCGACATCGAACAGTTAAAATGGGTCATTCTCATGGTATTATTCAATCAACCAAATCATAAAGAAGCTTTTACATGGATGGAAGATTTAGTCTATGAAAAAATGGATGGTAAATTACACTAAAATTATTAGCTTAGTAATTTAACATCACTGTGCTTATCTTTATGAAAGCCAAATTATCATTTAGCCATTCCTCATAATTTTTGTGAGAATTTGGCTAAATCCAATGGTAGCACACTAACCAACTTATTATCTTCCTAATAACTAAAGTAAGCCGCTATTGGACGTTATCAACTTCATTTCAATTAAAATAAGTGACTATTGTGAGTAAGCATCTCGTTATCGTAGAATCCCCTGCAAAAGCTAAAACTATTGAAAAATATCTTGGTAAAGATTTTCAAGTGCTAGCATCCTATGGTCATGTACGCGATTTATTGCCCAAAGACGGTGCAGTTGATCCCAACAAGCAATTTGCCATGTATTATCAACTGATTGAGCGCAATCTCAAGCATCTTGATACCATCAGTAAAGCCATGCAAAAAGCAGATGCACTGTATTTGGCAACTGACCCTGATCGTGAAGGCGAAGCTATTTCTTGGCATTTATACGAAATTCTCAAAGAAAATAATAAATTGGGTGATAAACCTGTTCATCGCATTGTATTTCATGAGATTACCAAAAATTCAATCCAAGAAGCAATTACCAAACCGCGCAACTTATCGATGGATTTGATTAATGCGCAACAAGCACGCCGTGCATTAGATTATTTGGTGGGTTTTAATCTTTCGCCTCTACTATGGAAAAAAATTCGTTATGGCTTATCAGCCGGACGCGTACAAAGTCCAGCATTGCGTTTAATCGTAGAACGAGAATTAGAAATTGAAAGTTTTAAACCGCAAGAATTTTGGACGATTGAAGCTGATTGTCACAAAGAAAAACAACCGTTTGTAGCAAAGCTGAATTTGTTTGACGCTAAAAAATTAACTCAATTTAGTGTCAATAATACCGAACAAGCTCATGCAATTAAAGCAACTTTATTAGATTTGGCAAAAGGGCAATTAGTTGTCAGCAAAGTTGAGAAAAAACAACGCAAAAGAAATCCATCTGCGCCCTTTACTACTTCTACTTTGCAACAAGAAGCTGCACGTCAATTGAGCTTTACCACTAAACGTACTATGCAAATTGCGCAACAACTGTACGAAGGGATTGATATTGGCAATGGTTTAGTGGGTTTAATCACCTATATGCGGACAGATTCAGTTAATTTAGCCAATGAAGCCCTTGATGAATTGCGCGCAACGATTACTGAACGTTATGGTAAGCAAAATTTGCCAAAACAACCACATCTCTATAAAACTAAAGCCAAAAATGCGCAAGAAGCTCATGAAGCGATTCGACCAACTAGCGCACGGTGTTATCCTGAGCAAATTGTTAAACAACTTACACAAGATCAAGCCAAACTGTACACTTTAATTTGGCAACGCACCATTGCTTGTCAAATGATTCACGCGACATTAGACACGGTTGCGGTCGATTTTGCTTGTGGTGAAGGCAATAATTTTAGAGCAAATGGTTCTACAGTTGTTAATCCAGGGTTTCTAGCCGTTTACCAAGAAGGTGTTGATGATAAAAAAGACAGCGATGCCGATGATAAAATGTTGCCACCGTTAGAAGTGGGTGAAATTGTACAACTGAAAGATATTCGTGCCGATCAGCATTTTACCGAGCCACCACCACGCTATTCAGAAGCCAGTTTAGTCAAAAGTTTAGAAGAGTATGGCATTGGTCGCCCTTCTACTTATGCCACGATTATTTCGACTTTACAGCAACGAGAGTATGTTAAATTAGAAAAGAAACGCTTTACCCCAACAGATGTAGGACGTATCGTCAATAAATTTCTGACAGAACACTTTCATAACTATGTCGACTACGATTTTACTGCTAAATTAGAAGATCAACTAGATGCAGTTTCACGCGGTGAAGCCCAATGGATACCGCTGTTGGAACGGTTTTGGTCTACCTTCAAACAACTGATTGATGAAAAAACGAAAACGGTACAACGTGAAGATGTAACCTCTGAAGCACTAGATGAGGCGTGTCCCAAATGCAGCAAACCCTTACAAATTCGTTTGGGCAAATGGGGGCGTTTTATTGGTTGTTCTGGACATCCTGATTGTGACTATACGCGCAATTTAGAAGGTGAAAACAACAGCAGCACGACCAATGAACCTGTTGTAGTAGAAGGAAGAAATTGTCCCCTATGTGAATCGGCTTTACACGTCAAACAAGCGCGTAAAGGTGGCGGAAAATTTGTGGGTTGCAGCAATTATCCAAAATGTAAATATACTGAACCCGCGGATGAAGATAAAACAGGCATTCACTGTCCTATTTGTCAAAAAGGAATGTTAGTAAGACGTAAAACGCGTTTTGGAACTTACTTTTATGCCTGCTCTGCCTATCCAGAATGCAAATATGCAGTCACACATCCTCCCTTGGCAGAACCTTGTCCTAAATGCGGTTGGCCCATTTTGAGTTTAAAAGAAACCAAACGTTGGGGTAAACAAAAGGTGTGCCCGCAAAAAGAATGTGATTATGTAGAATCAGTGAGTTAAAATCGTAGGTTGAGTCACAACTAAAGAAAACGATTAAACTTGAAACTATCATTTGCATCCTTATATCTTACCGGTGTTCATTTTTTAGGCAATGGAGATTTTAATAATGACAGTAGAAGCGCATAAAGAAACGCTCGGTTTTCAGACAGAAATTAAGCAACTTCTTGATTTAATGATTCATTCTTTATATAGCAATAAAGAAATTTTTTTACGCGAACTGATTTCTAATGCTTCAGATGCAGCAGACAAACTGCGTTTTGAAGCATTGTCTGACGATGCACTTTATGAAAGTGAAACTGATTTAAAAATTTGGATTCGATTTGATCCACAAGCACGCATAATCACTATTGAAGATAATGGTATTGGGATGTCTCGTGAAGAAGTCATTGAAAATATTGGAATAATTGCCAAGTCAGGGACACAACAATTCTTTAAATCTCTGACTGGTGATCAAGCCAAAGACAGTCGTTTAATCGGTCAATTTGGGGTCGGATTTTATTCTTCCTTCATTGTGGCAGACAAAGTCAGTTTAGAAACACGGCGCGCAGGTTTAACCAAAGAACACGGCGTCCGTTGGGAATCTCAAGGCGATGGTGCTTATGATATTGAGACCATTGAACGTGAAAAACGCGGCACTACAGTTACCTTGCATTTGCGTGAAGGCGAAGATGAATTATTAGCAGATTATCGCTTAAGCAGTATCATCAAAAAATACTCCGATCACATTACATTTCCCATCATCATGCCCAAAACCAAAACGGATGAGGAAACTAAAGAAACAACTGTTGAAAATGAAGTAATTAATTCAGCACAAGCTTTATGGGCAAAAAGCAAAAATGAAATTACTGACGAGGAATATAAAGAGTTTTATCAACATGTTGCTCATGATTTTGATGAACCATTAACGCACATTCATAACAAAGTAGAAGGCACTTTAGAATATACAACTTTATTATACATTCCATCACGTGCGCCCTTTGATTTATGGGATAGAAATAAACAACATGGGGTTAAACTCTATGTACGACGCGTATTCATTATGGACGACAATGATAAATTATTGCCGCCTTATTTACGCTTTATGCGGGGTGTAATTGATAGCAATGATTTGCCACTCAACGTTTCACGCGAAATTTTACAACACAACAAACAACTTGATTCCATTCGTTCTGGTGCGGTGAAAAAAGTACTGAGCGCGCTTAAATATCTAGCTGAAAATGAAGCTGAAAAATACGCTACTTTCTGGAAAGAGTTTGGACGTGTGTTTAAAGAAGGCATCATTGAAGATCACGCCAACCGCGACCAAATTGCCAAATTGCTACGTTTTTCCAGTACATATGACGACAATTCTGTGTCTCAAATCAGTTTAGACGACTACGTGAAGCGGATGAAAGAAGGGCAAGAAAAAATTTACTATATTACTGCCGAAAGTTTCACAGCCGCTAAAAATAGCCCGCATTTGGAAATTTTCCGTAAAAAAGGCGTAGAAGTCCTACTGTTGACGGAACAAATTGACGAATGGGTGACCATGCATTTTCATGAATTTGAAGGAAAATCACTACAATCAGTGACTAAAGGTGAATTAAATCTAGGTTCTTTAGAAGATGAAGCCGAAAAGAAAGCAACTGAACAAGCTTCTGACAAATTGAAACCCTTATTAGAGAAGATTCAAGCAGTTTTAGGCGATAAAGTGAAAGAAGTGCGCGTCACTCATCGTTTGACCAATTCGCCCGCTTGTTTAGTAGCTGATTCACAAGCCATGGATGCCAGTTTAGAACGTCTACTAAAAGTGATGGGACAAAATGCGGGTACAGGCAGTAAACCTATTTTAGAAATCAATCCCGACCATCCAATAATTACGACTTTACAAAACGAGCAAAATAAAGCGCGTTTTGCTGATTGGTCTCATATTTTATTCGATCAATCGTTGTTAAGTGAAGGTGCACATTTAGAAGACCCTGCTACTTTTGTCAATCGAATGAATCAGTTATTTGTAGCAATGGCAACACCTCCTTCTTTAATTATCACTCCGTAACGCTAGTTATCTACTAAGGTGGGCAAAAATACCATACTGCCCACCCATTTCCACTTTCTAAGCTTGTAAGCACAACGTCTGATGCACACAATAATGTTGGCAAAAGTGCGAATTAAATAAATATGAAAACCCAAATTGAAGCGATTAAAGTTAAAAATTTTAAATTATACAAAGAGCTATCCATTACTGGATTACAAAAATTTAATGTATTTCTGGGCGCAAATGGCTCTGGTAAAACCACGCTTTTTAAAATTTTTAGTTTTTTGGCAACGTGTCTAAAAGAAAACGTCACTGTCGCAGTTAATCGTGAAGGCGGATTTAAGGAAATTATCACACGTGGTGCATCTCTTGAAAATACTTTTATCGAGTTTGAAATAAAATTTCGTAATTTCGAGCAAAATGAAAAAAGCCCATTAGTCACTTATGAATTAAAGATTGGGTTTGAACGCGGTAGAATATTTGTTGAAAAGGAAATTCTGAAATACCGTCGCGGCAGCAAAGGCAAACCTTGGCATTTTTTATATTATTCAAGGGGAATGGGAACAGCTATCAAAAATGAAGAGGTTAATTTATAATAAACCATTTACTACCAAAACATCGTATAAGCTATCAAAAAATAGTGACTGATAA
>DYNN01000178.1 GCA_020721045.1 Thiomargarita sp.
TTACTATTTTTTTACTATTCGAATTTATGTTTTTAACTTCGTAAAGTAGAACTAAACAAAAATATTTTCTTTTCCCACAAATTGTTTAACTTAATTTCCAAAAAAAATGAAACCATTTAAAATTTTATTAACAGTAATTGCAACAGCATTGTTATTTGCAAGTTGCGATGAATTTAAATATGAATATCAAGGATGCCCAATGTTTAGCATAGTACCGTATCAGCCTTATGATGACCCTGTTTGGCATCCGTCGGGAGAAATTATAGGTTTTAATTATATCCCTATAAAAGAAATAGTTTATAACTATGGTTATGACTGCCCAATGCAGGCAAGTTATACTTATGAAAATGACTCTGCCGGTTTTTACTTAGTAAATGCTGATGGAACAAATCAACACAGGGTTTTACCGTATTATCTTGTAACTCCGGCTTGGAGTAATGATGGTAAATGGATAGCATTTTCTTATGGCGGGCAAATACATAAAATGCCCTTTGATGGTGTAAAGTTTGATACTACTGCAATAGAACAACTCACTTTTGAAGGCGGTAGTAATTTTCACCCCTCTTGGAGTCCAGATGATAAATGGATAACATATAGTCAAAATATTTGCAATGAAACTAAATGCGGAGTGTGGAATGTAAATGTGGATACAAAAGATACAAATTTTATAGCTTTATACGGCGGTTATCCCGTTTATTACACTCCGAATTTAATTCTTTATAGTACTAAAGAGATAAAAGAAGGACAATATATTGGAGATAATTTATGGATGCATGATTTGGAGGGTAACCAAAATATATTAATAAAATTTATTAAAAATTCTTTTAGTTATCATTTTGCTACAAGTGTCGTTGTTGATAAAATAGCTTATTACACTAAAGCAGGAATTTATATTACTGCAATTAATCAGGAAGATGAGCAACAATTATTTGTATCTGATGCCTGTAATTTTTCTTGGTCTCCTGATGGTAAATATATTGTATATCAACATTGTGTGGATAATTACAGAATTGACGAAGAAAAAGGAACACTTTGGATAATCAACACCGAAACCCAAGAAAAAAGACAATTAACATATAATCAATTTAATTTAATCATCAACTAAAAATTTAATTTTATGACTTTTAAATCATTATTATTTACAGCTTTATTTTTATTTAGCACAATTTTCGTTTTTTCACAAAGAGACCCAAACAAAGAAATTCTGGTGTATTTTGTAAATGGTGTTTCGCAACAAAGTGTAAACAAAAACAACGAAACTTTAAAAGTTGCCGAAGTTACTGACACACTACTTAAAGCATCTTTGAATAAAATAGGTATCTCAGAAACAATGCTTGAAGTTGCATTACCGGATTTCAACATAAATGAGGCATCGAAAATTCTACGAAACGGAAGACAAGTAAAGCAAATCGATATGTCTAAACTTTACAGAATAAGTGTGTCGGAAGATAAAAATAGAGATGATATTATTTCATCTCTGATTAAATTACCCGAAGTATTGTATGCAGAACCTAATGGTTTGGTCAGTCCAAATGTTATACCGAGCGACACGAGATTTATTCAACAATGGGGATTGAGAAATACCGTGAATATAGGCAATGATATTCATGCTGAACAGGCATGGGATATTTACACGGGTAATCCAAACAATATTATCGGTATTATTGACGGAGGAACAGATGCCGGTCATCCGGATTTAAACGACAAAATTTCCGGTGGCGATACAGGTAACGGCTGGGGAGGACATGGAGTACATGTTTCGGGTATTGCAGCAGCAGAGACGAACAACACTCAAGGCGTTTCCGGTGTAGATTGAAATGCTCAAATTCATGCTCAGAGAATTGATAATGTTTCCGATGATGCAGCAACTTATCAGGCAATAGTTGATGCCGTCAATTTTAGTGATAATGTTCATGTTTTAAACCACAGTTGGGGTATGTTAAATGCGGACTTATCACCGGGACGCTATTCAACAACAGTTCTTCTTGCTTTTGCTTATGCCTATAATGCCGACAGAACTTCGGTTGTTGCCATGGGTAATCATCATCAACCAACAGGCACTGATGTAACTGCTTATCCTGCCGGTTTCGGAAATTTAATAGCGGTAGGTGCAACGGACATTAACGACGATATTGCCAATTTTTCTGCAAATGGCAATCATATTGACGTATGCTCACCAGGTGTAGGAATAATGTCTACATTACCCGGAAATAATTACGATAATATGTCCGGTACATCAATGGCTACCCCTTTTGTTTCAGGTATAGCATCTTTGCTTAAAGGGTTTAATCCAAACCTTGCAAATGATGATATTGAAAATATAATAAAACTAAGTGCAGATATAGTTCGTGGAATGAATGATGCTGAATTTACACCTGCTTATGGTTTCGGTAGAGTAAATGCAGAAGCAGCATTACAGTATTTGCAATCACCATTCATTCTGCAACAATGGACAACTATAGGAGGGAGTATTTTTAATTCAACTGAACAATATACAAATATTTTTATCGCAACAGCCGGATTGTCTTCAGGTACATATATTGTTAAACGGCATGAAGTAAGAAAGACCATAACATTTCCTCAGGCGTTTTTTGAATTAGAAGGAGCTTGGGGGCGAGGCGCATATACAAACGGTTGGAATCTTCGCAGTCCGAATATCGGAGAAGGTTTTTGCGAAGTTGTTCAGGGTACAGCAACAAGAACAGGAGTAACTTTAAGAACTTATGTTTACGAAGTTTGGAGTATCACAGGCTCATATTTAGGCTATTATCCTTCAACACCTTCAAATGTTCAATTTGCATATACAGCATTAGGAATAATTGCACCCCAAATTATTGGGACAAGCTCAGTCTGTTCCTCAAACAGCACCTTCACAATCCAAAACCGTCCGCCCAATTCCACAA
>DYNN01000179.1 GCA_020721045.1 Thiomargarita sp.
ATTATCGCATCCTAAATCCCTTAAATCCATCTCTTTATTTAAAATACTTTGCCATGCTTTATCTAAGGGATTCCCGTACAATAATGTTATGCAAACCGTAACGCCCGATAACCTTCATTCTGAAATATCCACAGGTCAACCCGTTGGGAATGAAATATGGTAAGCAACACCTATATTCCTAGAAGAAGACCCGTATTAATTCTTTCACCTTTAAACTATAACAAAAAAACATATCTTGATCTGGTTTGTCCTATTACAATACAAGTTAAATCTTACCCATTGATGCTTTATTATCAATTGATTTATCTGCAAAATATGTTATAATAGGCGATCAAATTAAGGGGCTTAATTGGAAAGAACGTTCCTTAAATTTTACTTAAAGAAGTTACCTCTTAATTTGTTAAAATATGGACAAAATAATTTTTTAGCAGTACCATTAAAAAACCCGCTACCTTTTCAGATAACGGGCTTCCCGCCGATAAAAGAGTTTCGACCCTCCTTTAAAGGCTATTTTCAACGTGAGGCTAATCACATGAAAACTTCAATTAATTGTACCCTACTCTTATCGCTTATTCAAGCGAGTGCGTTGCGTATGTTGTTGATTAGTCTCACAAATCTAGTGAGAAATCAACATGAAAAGCAATACTCAATTAACGGTTAATAACCTTTTAGCCGCTACTCAAAACGCCAAATCTGAAAGCGTTAATTCTCTTGTAATTCAATTAAATGGCGTGGATTATCACGTCAAAAACGCCGCTGTTGTGCCACAACGCAATCATAGCGATTTAACCTTGTTTGTGGGCGCGCCAGTCAATAAAGAAAGCGTTAATCCTATCAAGTCCTACCTCTCATTTCTATCTGGTACAAAGCCAAATAAAGCGCCTACCAATAAAGAAATCACGCCCGCCGTTGTTACTGCAATTAATCAATTGTTCAATGGTGGTGAAATAACAGCCAAATCATTAAATGAAATCAAAACCGCGCTTGCAACTGCACAAAAGCATTTTGAGCAACTAAGCAACGCACAAAATCCATTCAATTCAAATAATGGTTTTGGCGGTGGTTTATGATTTCTAGCCACTTATTTGCAGCCCTTTTAGCGGGCGGATCAATCGCAATAATTACTTACATTTTGTTGCGAAAACACGCCATTGCTTCATTAACCGCTTTGTCGGTTGCTTGTATCCCCGTTTGTTGGTTTGGTAGCTTTCTCTATCCAATCAGTTCTAATAGCGTTATGTTAATCATTCAAGCAATCATTATTGCAATCATTGCTATGCTTGTATTTGGCGCTTATTTCAAAGTGGTTAAATGGGCAAACAACTCAAACGAGTATTTCAAAATAATCATTTTGTTATCGCTCGTGACAGTGATTAACTTTGCAATTATTGGATTTGAAAAGCCCAAAGCCAAACCTTCTTTTATTAAAGAGTTTATTGGTTATTTCAAGCCAGTGAAAGGAGCTAAATAATGAAATATTTATTTCTAATCGCTTCTTTATTAGTTGCAATGCCTATCAATGCAGATATGCAATCATTAATCAATAATTGGAAACGATACAATGAAACCGTTATTGATTTGAAAAACAACCCTCAAAAGTATGGGTTACAAACGGGGACTTCTAATCAAGTTGATAACGGTAACTTAAATCAAGTTGCACCCAAAGATTTGCGCACAATTCGACGCGGTGTTCTAACCCTTGAAATCGCTATAAAGCTAATGGATTGCTGTGTTGTTAATCGGATGGAGGTGGATAATGCAACTCGCTAATTCTCAAAACGTCAAATCGACCTTAGTTGTAATCGGATTTGTAATGACAATCACGGCTATTTTCACCGCTGGCTATGTGTATCAATCCTTTGCAATTGACCCGCTTGAAAAGATAGTTTATGCAATCTTTGGAATTGTGTTTGCCGTGTTAGGTGCATTGTTTCTACCAGCCGCTGCAATTTTATGGAAAAGTGGTCACGCAATCATTTCATTCATTTGTGCGTTGCTATGGATTGGGGTTTTATTTGTAATCGGGACACAAACGCACCTTGGTTTCATGGCGTATGCTCAAAATAGAACTGAAAATGCCAGTGCAAGTGCGCTTAACGCCGTTAAATTAAAGCAAGGTCAATATGATAGCGCAAACACCCGTGCGATTAGCTTAGAAGGTTTTAGCGCGGTTTCTGTCGATGTTGAAACTGCAAAGTTAAACGGCTTAAAAGACAAACTCGCCAGTGAACAAACAACGCTTGCGAATTGTCCTAAAGGTCACACAACTAAGTGCATTAAACCCGCTAAAGAAACCATTGCAACGCTTGAAAGTAAAATCGTGGCGACTGAATTGACGATTAAGAATGCCACAGCCTATCAATCCGCTCTTGCAGCCAAAGAAACCGCGTCGACTGAATTATTAAACATTCAATCTAATCCTGCGCAAGCTGCTAATTCACACGAAACAACGCATCCGCTTTTTGTCAGTCAAGCCGCTGTTTTGAGCATCGATGCTAAGAAAATGCAGTCCTACTTTTTGGCTTTCTCCGCTGTAAGTTTTGAGGCTTTAACCGCGATTGTCTGGCTAGTAGTGGGATTGCTTGGCGGACGGACTGTTTATCAAGGGCAATTTACCCATGAAACACCGCAAACAAATCGTTTAGGTAACGATAAAGGAAAATCATTAAGTAATGATGAGAAACCAGCTAAAGTAGAGTCTAAACAATCTTTACACGATACCGTTGCACTTGCCAAAGAGGAAACTAATGATTTGGGAAAATTGTAACCCTTAGAACAAAACCCGCCGTTGATAGTGACGGCGTTCTAATGGGCGCGTGGGCAAAAAATACCGATAACATCAATACGTTACCAAACAATACGCAATGCGTTAATATAGGGGAAAATAGAGAAAATGTTGTT
>DYNN01000180.1 GCA_020721045.1 Thiomargarita sp.
ACAGAAAGCGAATTATCAAATACATACATTTAAATATGTTTTTTGAAGCAGACGATGCACCATTTTATCAGTTGCCGTAACAACAGCATTGAGCATGTCATGATCATTATTGGCTAAATGTCCGCTATTGGGTAACACTTGTAATTCCGCATTTAACCAAGCTTCTTGCAATAAATACGCATTTTCTAAGGGGCAAACTAAATCATTTTGTCCATGAATGAGAATACTGGAAATGTTATCAATACGGTCAATATTGTCTAAAATTTGATTTTCTTTTATAAAAAAATGATTAAACGCATAGTGACATTCAATCCGTACTTCATTTAAAATGTCATCAGTGCATTCAGTCAACGCCGGAAATTGCCCATAACTGACGATACAACCCGTCCAATTTGCCCAAATTAATGCCATTTTTTGTGCATTAGCTAAATTAGTATTGGTTAATTGGTTGTAATAATAAGCAAGTGGTGTATCCCAATGTCCTTTGGGTAAAAATCGCATAAAAGTTTGCCATTGCCCGGGAAATAACCGATTAACACCGCCATCGCTATAAAACCAATGTAAATCACGCTCTCTAGCAAGAAAAACACCGCGTAAAATTAATCCCAACACCTGATTTGGGCAACGTTGCGCATATAATAATCCCAGTGTTGTACCCCATGAATTACCAAAAATCACCCATTTTTCGATTTCTAAGTGTTTACGCAATTTTTCCATATCATTCAATAAATCTGGTGTGGTGTTGTGCAATAAACTGCCCGTAGGTGTAGAATGACCTGCACCACGTTGATCAAATAAAATGATGCGATATAGTTGTGGATTAAAAAAAGAACGATGATAAGGTTTGCAATAAGAACCTGGTCCGCCATGCAAAAATACAATAGGAATACCATCAGGATTACCGCATTCTTCCACGTATAAAACATGTCCGTTTTCTACTGGAAAAGAGTGAGTTGCATAAGGTTCGATAATGGGATACAGAGAGGTTTCTGTCGTATTCAAAACAAACTCCATGTAATTGATTAAGTATGCAAAGCATAGATTGGAATGATGTCAGTTGCAAGTTGCTTGATAGATTTAATGTTATTCCACTGGTGGCGTATAATTTGCGTCATTAGGATTCATAAAAATAAAGCGAAAATTGCTGGGTTCCAATTCGACAAAATCAATTACCGTACCACTTAGCAATTCCTTGTGCATCTCTTCAATCACCAGATCAACGCCTTTTGAAGTAAGTAAAACATCCTCTTCTTTAATTTCATCAAATCCCATAAGATAATCAATTGTTCCATCAGGATTTTTTTTAGCAGCAATACGCAAAGCCAAGTGACTCATTCCATTTTGTTCAGCAGAATGACGAATTTGTTGAGCAGCCTGATCAGTTAATTTTAACATAACATGTTCTCTATGGTTAATTTATAACTTATTCAACTAGTTGTTGTGGTGAGTTTGCAAAATACAATCAATTAAAAGCCGAATCCGATCAAAGTCACATCATCTAATCTTGAATTGTGACCTTGGTATTCTTGGAAAAATTGCCAGAAAATTTCATGTTGTTTTTCAGAACGATAAATATAATTTCTCATTAATAATTCTCTAAATTGCTTATTACCCAACGGAAAACCATTTTCTCCACCTATTTGATCAATAAAGCCATCAGTTGTTAAATAAAAATAAGTATCTTCATATAACGAAATAGTATGACGCGTAAAATTGAATTCAGTATCAGAATTTTTATATCCAAGACTGACTTTATCGCCTTTAATCATATTTAATTCTTTATTAACTACGTAGTGAAGCGGTATACGGGCACTAGAAAAAGTAAGTGTTTTCTTTGGTAAATCAATGAGACAACAAGCTGCATCCAAACCATTATCAAAATGAGTGCGATTTGAATCTTGTTGTAAGGAAGTTTTAACTAAAAAATTGAGTCGTTGCAAGATAATATCCGGTTGATATTGCTTTTCATCTTTAGTAATTCTTTTTAAACAAGTAGTTGCAATCATAGTCATAAATGCGCCGGGTACGCCGTGCCCAGTACAATCCAGCACAGCAACAAGTAAATAATCTTCAAATCGTTCTACATAAACCATATCGCCGCCAACGATATCTTTTGGTTTCCAAATCAAAAAATGATAAGGCAAACACCGTTGCATTTCTTCTAAATTGGGCAACAAAGCCGTTTGGATTAATTTGGCATATTGGATACTTTCCAACAATTTACTATTGTAACTTTCAACTTCAACTAAAGTTTCTTGCAATTGTTTGGTAACCCGTTCACGCGCTAACATTTCTTGCTGTAAAGCTTGATTAGCTGCTTCCAATTGTGCATGACTTGGTGCCCTGAGCGCAGCCGGAATGAGAGGCACTAACATAAAAGCAAAAACATACCACGAAGCCAACATATTAACCAACTTTACACTGCCGTCAATCCAATAAATTGGATACCAAACTGTAATAGCTGCAAGCATATGCACGGTACCGCAAGCAGCAAAAACAATAAAAGTGCCTATCAGTAAGTTAATCGTTTTTTTGGGTAAATCTTTATAGCGATAAGTGAAATAAACGATTGAAATTGCAACAAAATAATAAGCAAATGAAGTTAAAATATCACTGAGTACATGAAGCAGCAATATATCAGTTTGCCAAAAATAACAATGTCCATGCGGCATAAATAAGCGATCATTGAAAAAAGCAATTATATTTTCTAACATAGAATTATTCCTAGTAGTATGCCAAAATAACAATTAGTAGGTTTACGATTTCATCAAAAAAATAGGAAATTATATGCTGAACCAACTTTATCATCTCAAATTATTTCATGAACAACATGGCATTTAGGACTTACGCATTGACGGCAGTCCGAAATTGTGGATTGAGATAATCTTTAC
>DYNN01000099.1 GCA_020721045.1 Thiomargarita sp.
ATTATCTCAATCCACAATTTCGGACTGCCGTCAATGCGTAAGTCCTATAATAATATATTTTCATACTCAAACTATCAAATTCCAATAAAAACAAACTTTTTTCTGCCTTATGCATTTCCCACCTAAATCAAAAAATGAGAATTGTTGTCGATTAAGTCTAAATCGCATTTTATTAAAACAAATAACTTATTATTAAATAAACACTTTTCTATAATTATATAAGATTTTATTTCTTAACCCACTTTATCCCTTATAATGATCAACTTACGCGCATATTTTACAACTGCATATCGCTCATCAGTGACTTTAGTCAACAACGCCAACAATTGAGATAAATTATCATTCTTATTGTTATGATAAATATACCAAATTATCGCATCAATACCAAAATTTATGAAGGTAATAAATCGCACCTTTATCGTGGTTATCGAGAAAGCGATCATCTACCTGTTGTGATCAAAGTTTTGGCAACTGATAATCCCTCGCCTGACCAAATTGCTCGATTCAAGCAAGAATATGAAACAACGTGCAATATCAAACACTTTGCCGGCATTCTTACTATTCACGCCTTTGAAACCAATAATCAATCTTATTGGGCAATTGTGCTAGAAGATTTTGGCGGTGAATCACTAGAACAACTTAAAATTGCAGGCGACTTAATGCTGGCTGATTTTTTGAAGCTTGCCATTAAAATTGTTGAAATTATTGAACAATTACATCAACAACAATTAATCCATAAAGATATTAATCCATCAAATATCTTGATGAATCCACACACGGGGCACATTAAATTCATTGATTTTGGTATTTCTACCGTTTTTTCGCAAGCAATGCCTGTTACTCGTAATAGCAATATATTAGAAGGGACTTTAGCTTATTTATCGCCAGAACAAACTGGTAGAATGAACCGTATTATCGATTACCGCACTGATTTTTATTCGTTAGGCATCACGCTATACGAACTACTTATTGGACACCCACCTTTCCAAGCCGTAGAAACTTTAGAATTAATTCACAGTCACATTGCCAAACAAGTTGTACCGCCACATCATATCAAACCCGATGTGCCTCTGGCTGTTTCTAATATCATCATGAAATTGTTAGAAAAAGATGCTGAAAATCGCTATCAATCTGCCTTTGGCATCAAAAACGATTTAAAAATTTGTTTAGAACAATGGCAAAACAATGGCAGAATTATTCCGTTTAAACCCGCACAACAAGACATTCCATATCGTTTTCAAATTTCACATAAACTATATGGACGTGAAAAAGAAACTGCGCGCTTACTCCTTGCATTTGAACGTATTAGTCAAGGAACGAGTACAGAATTAATGTTAATTACGGGTCAATCAGGCGTTGGCAAAACGGCATTAGTGCAAGAACTATATAAACCATTAACCCAGAAATCAGGTTATTTTATTACAGGTAAATTTGATAGATATCAAGCTAATATACCCTATTTTGCTTTTATTAACGCCTTTTCAGACATTATTCGCCAAATTTTAGGTGAAAGTGAAGAACAACTCGAAAAATGGAAACAAGCATTACTGATTGCATTAGGTAAATATGCCAGTATTATTATTGACTTAGTGCCCGAATTAGAACTGGTCATTGGTACGCCTCCCAGTGCGCCTAAAGATGCAGAACAGCATTTTAACGAAATATTTCAACGCTTTGTTAAAGTATTTTATCAAAAAACTCATCCACTGGTCATTTTTTTAGACGATTTACAATGGGCAGATTCTGCTTCACTCGATTTAATCAAATTATTACGCGGCAATCCCGAAGAACACTACTTATTTATTATTGGTACCTATTTAAGCGCAGAAGTTAACGAAGATCATCCTTTATTAAGCTTATTAAATCAATTACGTCAAACAGGTGTAATAATTAATCAAATTAATTTAAATCCACTAAATGTCAAACAGATTAGCTACTTACTAAGTGATTCATTACATTCCAATATACACCAAATACAGCCATTAGCTGAATTGGTCATGCATAAAACCGCGGGCAATCCATTCTTCGTCAAAGAATTTTTAAAAACTTTATATCAAGAAAAATTACTTATTTTTCAAGTAATTGAAGGTGAAGACAGCGGACAATGGCAATGGAATACCACACGAATAGAAGCGATGGGTATCACAGATAACGTGGTAGACCTAATGATTGCGCGGCTTAAAAAATTACCCAAATCCGCACAACAAATTTTATGTTTAGCCGCTTGTATCGGTAATCAGTTTGATATTAGTAACTTAACGCTCATTTATGAAAAAACGGTAGAAACAACATTACAAGATTTATTTCCTGCACTACAACAAGGGCTCATTTGTCCCACAGACACCTGTAAAACTGAAAGAAAATCTCTGTCTCAACATTATAAATTTTCTCATGCTCGGGTAAAACAAGCTGCTTATGCACTGGTTGACGAAAAAGAAAAACAAGCATTACATTTAAAAATTGGTCGTTTATTACTGCAACACACCAAAACAATTACACGAGAAGAAAAACTATTTGATATTGTTAATCATTTAAATTTAGGTCATCAATTTATCACATCGATTCAAGAACGCATTGAATTAGCTAAATTAAACTTAGCCGCAGGTAAAAAAGCCAATGCCGCTGCTGCACACAGCTCAGCACGTACGTACTTAAGCACGGGTATGTCGTTATTAGATGAAAACAGTTGGCAACAAGAATATCAACTGACCTATAATCTTTATAAAGAACGGGCTAGCGTTGAATATTTAAGCGGTTACTTTGAAAGAGCAGAAAGTTTACTACATCATGCTGAACAACAAGCAAAATCAGTATTAGAAAAAAGCACATTTTACAATAAATTAATCGTTCAATATACCGTACAAGCTAAATACCGTGACGCGATTCAAATTAGCTTTAAAGCACTCCACTTATTAGGCGTTGATTTACCACAAAATGAGATAAAAATCGCAATACAAACGGAATTGGCAGAAATTGAGCAAAAATTATCACTACTACCTTTACAGAACTTGATAAATTTACCGTCAATTGAGGCAGCAGAAAACAAAATGGTCATCCGATTATTGACCAATCTCCAAGCAGTCACCTATTTTTTTGATAAAGATTTGTGGAAACTTTCTGTGGCTAAGGCAATGAATTTGTTGTTACATCAAGGAAATACACCGCAAGCCCCAATTAATTATGCTCATTACGGTCTATTACGCAGTGCATTTTATGGACAACTTGAACTTGGCTATCAGTTCGGCTTGATTGGGTTGGAACTCAGTCGTAAAAAAAATTTACTGTCGCAAAAATGTAAAGTATGCTTTATCGTAACTCACTTTCTTATGCCATGGGTAAAACCATTACACGAAGTTGATGTATTGAATGAAGAAGGTTATCAAGCAGGCATGGAGTGTGGACAACTACAATACGTGTCTTATATTCTCATGCATAAAATGATTAACTTATTTTATCGTGGTAACGGTTTAACCCATTTATCGATCGAACTGCCTATTTTTCAAACTTTTTGCCAACGCACCAAAAATCAACTTGCTTTAGATGTATTACTTGGCGGTGAATTAAATTTAAGTTATCTTACTGGTTTAACTGAAGATTTTTCTCAATCAACCGAAAATCAATACTTACAAAAATGTCGTTTTCATCAAAGCAATATGGCACTTTGTATTTATCATATTTTTAAAGCGCAATCTCTTTATTTACATGATCAGTCAGAAGCGGCATTAACCTGTCTCACCGTTGCAGAACAACATTTAACGACTGTCCTTAATACAATTTTGGTGCCAGCTTACAATTTTTACTATTCTTTGGTTTTAATTACACTTTATCCTAAAACGACTCCAAAAGAACAAGAAATCTATTGGCAACAATTAAAAAAAAATCAGTCACAGATGAAATTATGGGCAGGCAATTGCCCAGCTAACTTTGAACATCACTATCAATTGATTGCGGCAGAAATGGCACGTCTAAACCAACAAGATTTAGTCGCTATGGATTTATATGACCAAGCCATTGAATTAGCAAGAAAACAAGAATTTAATCATATTAAAGCACTTGGGTATGAGTTAGCAACTAAATTTTGGTTAAGCAAAGGAAAACAAGAGTTTGCCCAACTGTATTTGAAAAAAGCACATCATAGTTACAAATTATGGGGCGCAAAGCGTAAAGTCAAATTGTTAGAAGAACGTTACCCACAATTATTGGCTAAAAAATTTAGTGTTACTCATCAAAGAGATACGCCATTTACAGTCATTAATACGTCAACACACACGCCGTCTTCTATTTTAGATTTAGCTACGGTAATCAAAGTGTCTCAAACGATTTCGGGTGAAATTGTTTTAGAACGTTTGTTGGAAAAATTAATGAAAATTGTAGTTGAAAATGCGGGTGCTCAGATAGGTTTTTTAGTCCTTGAAAAATCAGGTAAATGGTTTATAGAAGCAGAAAGTACCGTTGAAAACAATTATGTCGCTGTTTTACAATCTATTCCGCTGGAACAAGCTGATTCGCATCGCATTTCAATTAATTTGGTCAACTATGTGACACGCACTCAAGAACCGATTGTATTGCACGATGCCAGCCAAACTGAATATTTTAATCGTGATCCTTATATTACAGAAAAACAAGTAAAATCAATACTTTGTGTTCCATTAATTAATCAAGGTAAGTTGATTGGTATCTTATATTTGGAAAATAATTTAACGACTGGTGCATTTACGCCAGAACGGTTAATTATGTTGAAAATGTTATCTTCTCAGATGGCAATTTCTATTAATAATGCTAACTTATATACTGCATTACGGGAAAGTGAGGAACGTTTTAGAATTATTGCCGAAACAACGCCAGTTCCTATTATTATCAGTCGTCCTATAGATGGTTCAATTTTGTATGCAAATACACAATTTATTGAAACTATGCAAGTGCCACTAGATGTCACATTAACTAGACATTATACTATTGATTTTTATCATGATATTTCACAACGTGATGCCATGTTAGCAAAATTTGACCGAGATGGTTATGTGCATAATTACGAACTAACAGCAAAAAAATTCGATAATACAATATTTTCTATCGTTTTATTTGTACAACCAATTGTTTTTCATAATGAATCTGCTATTGTTAGTACATTTTTCGATATTACAGAACGTAAACGTGCTGAAGAGGAAAGACTAAATTTTACCGCTGAATTAAAAGCATTAAATCAAGCTTATGGACGTTTTGTACCCAGTGAATTTTTGAGTTTTTTAGGCAAAAAAAGTGTAATTGATGTTCAATTGGGTGATCAAGTCGGTAAAGAGATGACTGTATTATTTTCTGATATTCGCGGTTTTACTTTATTATCAGAATCGATGGAACCACAGGAAATATTTGATTTTATTAATGCTTACTTGGGTCAAATGGAACCAATTATTACAGAAAATCACGGTTTTATCGATAAATATATTGGTGATGCGATTATGGCACTTTTTCCTACTAGTGCAGATGATGCACTTCGTGGGGCGATTAAAATGTTGAAAACCTTATCTGAATATAATACGATACTAAAAACAGCTGGTTATAATCCTATCCGCATTGGTATCGGTTTAAATACTGGTCCGCTGATTCTTGGTACTGTGGGCGGTCAAAATCGGATGGATAGCACGGTTATTTCAGATGCGGTCAATTTGGCTTCTCGAACAGAAGGTTTAACTAAGATTTATGGAACTTCTTTGCTGATTACCGAATACACTTATCACAAATTAAAAAATGTGTCTGAATACAAAATTCGAGTAATCGATCGTGTTAAAGTGAAAGGAAAATCTTCTTTAGTTACGGTTTATGAGGTATTTGAGCATGATTCTGAAGATATTATTGCATTGAAAATGAGTACACGCACTCACTTTGAACAAGGATTTGAATATTATCACCAAGGTTATTTTGCCAAAGCACAACTTTTTTTCAACAAAGTCTTAGCACTGAATGAACAAGATGAAGTGGCTCAAGTTTATTTGACGCGTTGTAAATGGAAATCTTAGTTAACATATTGAAAATGGAAAAATTATTATGCATTTGCTGGTAAATTTTAAAATTAAGTATAAATTGCTGATTATGTTGTTGTTGCCAATACTCAGTTTCTTGTATTTTACTGCAAATGTAGTCATTGAAAGAGCAATAACTGCTAAAAACATGGCTGCACTTGAACAACTCACTGAACTTTCTATAGAGTTTAGTAAAATTATACATACAATACAAATAGAGCGTGATCATACTTTATTAGCATTAGATGGTAAAAATAATCAAGCAATAGCAAGTTTATCCGAAGAATATACGAATGTGAATACGTTAATTGCTGAGTTGGAAGTTTTTATAGAAAAGTTTGATTTTTCTTATTATCCAACGGATTTTAGGCAAAAAGTGGATAATATTCTTGTTGTCATTAAAAAATTGCCTTCTATTAGGAAATTAGTAGTGTTGCTGAAAGTACAAAGTCAGCAAATTTCATATCAGTACGCTAATTTAAATGCGCAAATTTTGGATTTCATTACAACAGTCGATCAGTTGGACAATACTGATAGTAGAATGTTTAACTATACTCGAATTTATGCTAACTTATTAGTTATAAAAGAAAAAGCCAGTTTGGAAAATTCATTAGGTCGTTCAATTTTAACGCAACAACATGCAACACCTGAACAGTATCGACAATTGATTGAGTTAATCGCTTATCAGAATATCTATTTGAATCGTAATATATTATTGCATTTAGATACTGAACAGAAAACGTTTTTTGAGCAAATGTTGGTAAATCCAATCATCAAAGATGTTGAGACGATGCGGCATAATTTCTACACAGCGATGGAAGATGAAACTAAATTGCAACAAATTTCTGTGACGCATTGGACTACGAAGCAAGATGAACGAATAGTATTATTGCAAACGATTGGGGAACAAATCGCGACAAATTTGCACGATTCTGCAGTTTTGTTACAAATTAAGGCAAAACAAGAATTTAATATCATTTTGTTCATTGCTATTTTGATCATGATGGTAGTCATTGTTTTCACGATATTTATTATTAAAAATATTACTAATCCGCTTAAAAAAGCTGTGCTTATTACTAAAGCGATTGCGCAACGTAACTTAGATAATGATATTCAGATTAAAGGAAAAGATGAAATTAGCCAATTGTTACAAGCACTTGCTGAAATGCAAAACCAGTTACGGATTCGATTGGAAGAGGAAAAAAATATTACTCAGCAAGCGTTACGTATTAATAGTGCGTTAGACAATGCAACAACTAACGTATTAATCGCAAATAATCAGTTTAAAATCATTTACTTAAATCGTGCTGCTCAACAACTTTTCAAAGTAGAAGAATCAAAATTACGTTCGCAATTACCTAATTTTGATATGAGTCACTTACTGCACAGTAATGTCGATCAATATCATAAAAAACCTCAACATCAGCATCAAATATTGAGTAATTTAGTCGGAACTCATCGTTCGCGTGTTGTTATTGGTGGAGTTACATTGGATCATATTATTACACCAATTGATGATGAACAAGGTGAACGCTTGGGCTTTGTCATTGAATTTCATAATCGCAGTTCGGAAGTTTCGATTGAACAAGAAATTAATCAGGTAATTCAAGCAGCTTCTCAAGGGGATTTTAAACAACGCATTAATTTAGAAGGTAAAACAGGTTTTTTTAAGATATTTGGTGAAAGCATTAATCGAATTTTGGAAGTCAATCAATTGGCAATTAGCGATACTGTGCGTATTTTTGCAGCGTTAGCTAGAGGTAATTTAACTGAAACGATTACGCGCGATTATACCGGTACTTTTGAGCAATTAAAAAACGATGCTAATGCGACGATTCAAAAATTGACTGAAGTGGTTGCCACTATTCAACAAACCGCTAATGCTGTGGATAATGCGGCAACTGATATTTCTAATGGTAATATTAGTTTAACGCAACGTACTGAAGAACAAGCAGCTTCTTTAGAACAAACTGCTGCGAGTATGGAACAAATGACCAGTACTGTGCAGCAAAACGCGGATAATGCAAGACAAGCCAGTCAATTGGCGTTGAGTGCTAAAGAATATGCAGAACAAGGCGGAAAAGTGGTGAATGCAGCGGTAGTTGCAGTATCTGCGATTAATAGCAGTAGTCAAAAAGTGACTGATATTATTGGTGTTATTAATGATATTGCGTTTCAAACGAATTTATTGGCACTCAATGCAGCGGTTGAAGCAGCGCGCGCAGGTGAGCAAGGACGTGGTTTTGCAGTCGTTGCCGCAGAAGTTCGTCATTTAGCACAGCGTAGTGCAACGGCTGCTAAAGAAATTAAAAATCTTATTCGTGATAGTGTGGATAAAGTGGAAGAAGGTACGAAACTGGTTAATCAATCAGGTAATACGCTAGAAGATATCATGATAGCAGTGAAAAAAGTCAGTGATATTATCGGCGAAATTTCAGCTGCTAGCCAAGAACAATCTGCCAGCATCCATCAAGTTAATAAAGCTATTACGCAAATGGATGAAATGACTCAACAAAATGCATCATTAGTCAGTCAAGCAGTGGTCGCAAATAATGTCATGGTGGAGCAAGTTAAAACTTTGAAACAGCAAATTGCATTTTTTAAAGTAAAAGAAAATCAAGTTGTTGAGAAAAAGAAAAAAACTGCTTCTCCTGTTATATCGACAAAAAAAGTACCCGTAGTCACTACTCATAAAGAATATCATGATCATGAACAAGGATGGGAAGATTTTTAATGAATACAATACCAAAGAAAGTGCCTTTTTTTATTCGTTTTATACAAAGAACAAGCGTTTTTATTAATAAATTCAGTGAAATAACTGGTGTATTAGTATCTTATTTAGTGCTCATTATAATGTTAATTATCGTCTACGATGTCAGTATGCGTTTTCTTTATAATCAAGGCTCTGTTTTATTACAAGAATTACAATGGCATTTATTTGCCCTGATTTTTCTTCTAGGTGCTGCTTATACTTTAAAACACGATGAACACGTGCGCGTTGATATTTTCTACCAAAGCGATTGGGTCACAGATAGAATGAGGGCATGGATTAATTTATTGGGTAGTCTATTGTTTTTACTACCGTTTTGTATTTTTATTATCATTGCCTCCTTTCCATCGGTAAAAATGGCTTATTTGTTTAACGAAGGTTCACCCGATCCCGGTGGATTGCCTTATCGTTTCTTGCTAAAAGCCGCGATTCCCGTTGGATTTAGTTTGCTTACTTTACAAGGTATTGCCGACGCAAGCACGCAATTACTCTATTTGCTGGGTTATCCTATCACGAATGAACGTACACAACAGGATGAATCTTAATGAATTTTTTTAGCATAGAAGTTTGGGCATTACTCATGTTTGTGGCGTTGATTGTTTTTGTGTTGCTGGGTTATTCAGTCGCTTTTACTTTAGGTGCTATCGCATTAATTTTTGGTACAATTTTCCTCGACTCAGCATTATTTATGGGATCATTGCCGCTGCGTATTTGGGGAATTATGAGCAATTTCACCTTATTAGCAGTACCCTTATTTATTTTCATGGGAATTATCTTAGAAAAATCCGGTTTAGCTGAAGCTTTATTGAAAAATATGGGCTTATTGTTTGGACGTTTACGCGGCGGGTTAGCACTTTCTATCATGCTTGTTGGTGGATTGTTAGCAGCAACCACTGGCGTTGTCGGGGCAACCGTCGTCACCATGGGCATTGTCGCACTTCCTTCTTTATTAAAAAACGGCTATTCTCCCACATTTGCCACCGGTACTATTGCGACTGCTGGTACCTTAGGACAAATTATTCCGCCCAGTATCATTTTGATTTTATTAGCAGATGTGTCTGGTATACCCGTTGGACGCTTATTTATTGCTGCCATTATACCCGGTGGATTATTAATTGTATCTTATTGTTTATACATAATTTTTAAAGCATGGCGTGATCCGCTGAGTGCACCGGCATTAGTTGGCATTAATCAAGTAAAAGATTTAGCTTTTTTTATTAATGTGTTAAAAAGCGTCATTCCGATTTTGTTGTTAATTTTATTTGTATTAGGCACCCTCTTTTTTGGTATTGCTTCACCGACAGAATCCGCTGCTTTCGGAGCATTAGGCTCATTGATATTAGCATTATTTTATGGAAAATTAACTTTTCGTAATTTAGCTGATGCGATGCAACATACCACACGTTTAACCAGCATGGTTTTTTTAGTTTTAATTGGTGCAACTGCTTTTGGTTTGGTATTTCGTGGCATGGGTGGCGATTATTTAGTTCACGAAATTTTGACCAATTTACCCGGTGGTCAATGGGGATTTATTGCAACTAGTTTAATACTTATTTTCGTTTTAGGATTTTTCTTAGATTTTTTAGAAATTTGCTTTATTGTCGTGCCTATTTTAACGCCGATTGCTACATTTTTAGGCATTGATTTGTTGTGGTTTGCGATTTTAATTGCGGTTAACTTACAAACCTCTTTTTTAACGCCACCTTTTGGTTTCTCGCTGTTTTATTTGAAAGCTGCTGCCAAATATTCTGCACCAGAGATGAAAATGAGTGTGATTTATCGGGGTGTGATACCTTTTGTTGTTTTACAAATCATCTGTTTGATAATAATGATATTATTTCCAAAACTAATTACTTGGTTACCCGATTTAATGGATTCGTTACAAGGTTTTTAAACTCATCACGCTCAAGTTTCCTATGGTTTTCACTTACACCTAAGACAAAAAATTATGTATATTATCAAAGATTTAATGAGTAAAGAATTGTATACTTTAAAAGCAACCGATACCATTCATCAAGCGCGAGATTTGATGTTGAGTAAGCATATACGCTATGTTCCTATTGTTAATGATGATGGGGAATTTGTTGGCTTATTAACTAAACGTGATGTATTGGCGGTTTCCATCTCTACGTTGGCAGATATTGAACAAAATGAACGAGATAAGATAGAAGACGGTATTCCGATTGCAGAGGTGATGCGAACTGATTTAATTGTTGCAGAAGAAGGGACTGATTTATTAAAAGCTGCCCGTTTCATGCTAACGCAAAAGCACGGTTGTTTGCCAGTTTTCCGTGGTACCCAGTTGACTGGTCTGTTAACTGAAGCTGATTTTGTCAGACTTGCCGTTTACCTCATGGAAAAAGAAGGGTTGACAGATAGTAAATAATTATCTACCATAACCTACCATAAGATATAAATCTCATG
>DYNN01000181.1 GCA_020721045.1 Thiomargarita sp.
AAGCCTTTTGGTTTATCAACAGAAAGCGAATTATCAAATACATATATTTAAATATTTTTTTTGAAGCAGAATGATATGCTTGACCCCCAAATGATACGTAATCAGTTAGATGATGTGAGTCAAAAATTAGCCCAACGTGGTTTTAGTTTAGATTACAATCGCTTAACTGAATTAGAATCTGCACGTAAACAATGCCAAATGACGACCCAACATTTACAAAATGAACGCAATACTCGGTCGAAAGCCATTGGCAAAGCAAAAGCACAGGGCGAAGAAACAGATGCACTGATAGCTGGCGTTTCTGAATTAAATGAGCAATTAAAAGTTGAAGAAGATCGCTTAGAAGATATTCAAACTCAATTAAATAATATTTTGCTCGGAATTCCTAATTTACCACATGAAAGTACGCCATTAGGTTTGAGTGCGGAAAATAACGTTGAAATAAGGAAATGGAAACAACCACCTACATTGAATTTTGTACCACAAGATCATGTTGATTTGGGTGCAAAGCGCAATTTGTTAGATTTTGAAACAGCGGCTAAAATTACTGGCACACGCTTTTGTCTAATACGTGGAGAATTAGCGCGATTGCACCGAGCGTTGATTCAATTTATGTTAGATTTACATACGACTGAGCATGGTTACTTAGAAGTGAATGTGCCGTATATGGTCAATAAAGACAGCTTGTTAGGTACGGGACAACTGCCCAAATTTTCATCTGAATTGTTCCATATTACTGAGCAAGATTTTTATTTGATTCCAACAGCTGAAGTACCCGTCACCAATATTGCGCGTGATGTTATTTTTGAAGCGGATCAATTGCCGATGAAATTTGTTTGTCATACACCTTGTTTTCGGAGTGAAGCGGGTGCTTATGGAAAAGACACGCGTGGCATGATTCGACAGCACCAATTTGAAAAAGTAGAATTGGTACAAATGGTATCGCCAGAGCAATCTTATAACGCTTTGGAAGAATTGACCGGACATGCTGAAACCGTGTTACAACGTTTAGAATTGCCTTATCGAGTCGTGAGTTTATGTACTGGTGATTTGGGCTTTTCTTCAGCAAAAACCTATGATTTAGAAGTCTGGTTACCCGGTCAACAAGACTATCGCGAAATTTCATCATGCAGTAATTTTGAAGCATTTCAAGCCCGTCGAATGAAAGCCCGTTGTCGTCTACCAGATAATAAAAAACCGGTTTTGTTGCATACTTTAAACGGTTCAGGTTTAGCAATCGGTAGAACTCTAGTGGCAGTGATGGAAAATTACCAAGATGAAAATGGACGTATTGCAATTCCAACCGTCTTACAACCTTATATGGGCGGAAAAACACATATCGAATCTCTGGAAAAATGATGACAACTCAAGAAGAAAATTTAGCTGCCGAACAGATCATGGCATTACGCAGTGGAATTGCTGCTTTTGAAGGCAAACATTTTGCGCGTGCCTTACAACTGCTCTATACGCTAGCAGAAATGGGAGTAGCCGATGCCCAATATCGATGCGCAATCATGGCACAAAATGGTTTAGGTATGGTTGTTAATCAACAAGATGCGTTTAAATGGATGACCGCAGCAGCTGAACAAGGATTAGATTTAGCCCAACACGGTTTAGGATTTATGTATATGCAAGGTGAATGCACTGCGCAAGATGATGAAAAAGCAGTATATTGGTTTCGCTTAGCCGCTGAACAAGGGTTAGCAGGTGCACAAGCAGCATTGGCAAGTATGTATGAGGCTGGAAGGGGTGTGACACAAGATTTAGAAGAAGCAAAACGTTGGTACACAAAAGCGGGATTTTGAGCGTCATACACCAAAGATATCGAAATACTAAGGTGTATGACACTGGCTATTTTAATCTACCAAGTGCCCGTTAATTTATGTTTTATCTTTCTGAATTTATTGACAACTTTAACGTAAAGTTCATTTTCTAATAAACGTGAAGTTGTTTGATAACCATATTCAGCCATGATAGCTTGCGTTTCTGGTGAACAGGCTAAACGAGGATGTAATTTGAGTAATCGTTGTGTTGATTGACGCGCGGCTTTTAATAAATCTGCGTCGTCATCAAGCGTTAAAAATTGTAGAATCTTACGCATTTCCGTTTCCGTATGTTCTACAATATCCTCATATTTGACATCGAGCATGGGAAAAGTGGGATTGGCTTTTTCTTGCTTTACCCATGATTCGTGCATAGTCCAACGTTCTAGTAACTCTTGATCATCCATCCCACGCCAAATTGGACCGCCATCACCGCCTTCACCAACAAATATTTTAGAACTTCTGATCACAGGAAATGGGTGTCTAATCAAATGGATATATTTGGAATCAGGAAAATTTTGTTGAATAAAGGGAACGATTTTAGGATCAATTTGTTGAAACGGTTTTTGATCACCAATCCACATCAATTCAGTCTTGTGCATGGGTTTAACTTTTAAAAAACCATTTTCCATCAAATAAGTTTGAATCGTCACAAAATTTTCTAACGGTGTTTTGTCTTTAGACAGCAAATGTCCACAAACTTTCAGCGTAGTTGACATACCCAGCGGAGAATCCCATCGATAGGGAATAATTTCTAATCCTTGATGAAATCGATATAATATCCAAATAATGTCCGATTCATTAGAGATAAAAATACGTGGATGCAAATTAAGTAATCGCATCAATTGCGTAGAACCGCTGCGTTTATTGCCCACGATAAAAACGGTTTTAATCATATTCAAGTTATTCCTACAAGCGCGCCCATTACAAAAGTTATCTGGCAGAAACCCAGCAAAATACATTATACCAAGTCCCTGTGGGTGTTTTTCCTATTTTTAAAATTAACCCACTGACTGCTTCAAAAAACATATTTAAATGTATGTATTTGATAATTCGCTTTCTGTTGA
>DYNN01000100.1 GCA_020721045.1 Thiomargarita sp.
GACAAAATCAAATAAAATGAAAAACAAATTTTTGTGTAAGAAACAAAAAAACCGCCCAGCCGTTTTAAAACGACTGAGCGGTTGGAGTTGGCTGAGCAACGGGGTCGCTTTGAGCGACCCCGCCAGCTTTGCCAACTCCAAGCGACCCCGCCAGTTTGCTATATCCATAGCTACTTTTTACTGATAAGATGACTTGAAGTCATCTTATCAGTCGTTTTTCAAAATAAAAAAGAATATGCTATGTGCGTGATTTTAAGAAACCCCATTCTTTTTGTACGCTGAGGAAGTTTTCGGGATACATCAATTCGAGCATTTTGGCTAAATCTTTGAATGCTTCGCGTATTTTTTCGCGGTAAACGGCTTTTTCGTTGGCAGTAACCGATTGCTTTCCTTCTTTTTCTTTAGAGGCAGCCAAGAGGGTTTCAAACTCATCGTGGAGAGGTTGCCAAAAGGCAAGTCCGTATTTGCGTTCGGTGTAGCCTATTTCAATTATTCCTTCTATAAGTTTCTTCAAATTCATTAAGATAGTATCGCGGCTGATGCCTAAATCATACATACTACTCGATTTTTCAATACCAAATTTGTAGTAGTGTGCTTTGGCATTTTGAAAACCAAATTCTTCTTCTATGTAGTGCTTTACATAGCGCAGATTGTCATTAATTTCTATTTCGAGTGCGTTCAAGTTGATAGTAATATCGGTTCGTTTGCTGGAGATTGTGTGCCTTGATTTTCCGGCAGCTTTAAATGAAGCTAACCAATCGGCTACTTCGGTTTGAGCGGCTCTGCCTATTACTATGTGGGGGTTCAGTTTCCAATGTTCTACAATGTACTCGCCCTGAACCGAAAGCCCTGATTCATTGGTGGCTAAAAGAGTTTTTGTATTTTTTTTGCCTTGGCTGGTATCTGAATCAACTTTTTCGTCGATTTTAACAGATACATTTTCTAAGTTATCTGCCATTAATGTTAAAATTATTTAGTTATTATTTAAGAATATTTATTGTTATTAATTTTGGTGCAAATATACATCTATATTTTTAATCTACAAACGTTTTAATAAAAATTTTTCTTTTTTTTTTATCTTTTTTTTAAAAGAAGTTTTACACGAAAAAAATAAATTTAAAAGAGTGTTTAGAATAAAGTGTTTCCGCAAAAAAAATACGATAAAAACAAAACTTGGTGCGGTTCTTTTTTTGAAAAATTTTAAAAGAATATTTTCGTGTTTATTTCTAAAATTTTATATTTTTTTTTACTTTTAAGAGTATAAATACATTATTTATTCAAAAAAAAGAACAAATTAATTCTTATAGTATCATTTTTTTTATTTTTTTTAAAAAAAAGTTTTTTTTTAATATGTTCATTATTTGACAAATAAGAGATTCTTAAACGGATAAAAACAATTTTGTTTATAATTATTAAAATTTGTGAAAAAAATCATTTTTTATTTTATAAAAAAGAATATTTTTGTCATTGTTTTATTTGGGTCATGGCTCTAATTCGTTGCTCAACGAGTTCGGTTTTGCAAACAGAATTTGTTTGGAAGTACAAATCATCGTTTTTGATACATTCCCTTTTTTTTTATAAATATATGAAAATTCACTTATCTATGAAAACTTTTACAAAAATTATTTTGCCCGTTCTGCTTATCATAAGTATGTTGGGGCAGTATGCTAATGCGCAACCAACCGTTTTGGGAACACAACTCGCGAATGATTCATATTCAAAGTATGACCTTACTACGGTCGGTGGTTTTAAACAGTATCGTATGCAGGCAAGTACTTCGGCTGCGGTAAGTACCCGAAATTGGGAATTTGCTACCGGCACTGCCGCTGCGACCAATTATTCAACCAATTGGCGACCTTATGCTGGAGGCAATACCTTGTCGGCAAATACATTTATTCCAACCAGCTACGCCAACGGTGCTAAATACAATACCGGTTCTGGTGGTGCTTCGGGTTTGCTTCCGGCAATTACGGCGGGAAATTACTACACATTTAACGTGAGTAACAATGCCAGTGCCGACAACGTAATGCAATTGTTGGAAACTACGTTTAATCCTGTTGCAATTAGCACAGTAAATCATGCCGCAGGCACGTATGCTTCTCGCACGGTTTCTATTACAACGGCTTCTACGCCCGATGCTTCCGAATATATTTATGTTCGTTATTCTACGGATAGTTACGTAAATTCTACGTTGGTGCAAGCCACCGGTTCGGGTACAGCATGGACAGCTACTATTCCCTACATTTCGGGAGCAACCAACGTCAGTTTTTATGTGTATAGCAGCAACAGAACTTTATCGGAAATCAATACCGATGTTTCTACTAACGGTCAAACCGTTCACGATATGAATACGCTGAATTTGAATAATAACGGCGGCTCGAATTATACTTATACGCAGCCTGTTTTAATTCGTGTTGGGGCTTCGGGATACGATGCAACAACTATTGAAGATGCGTACAACACAAACATTCCGGCAACATTAACCAATGCTTATGTTATAGAATTGCAAAGCAATTACAATCCGGCAGATGAATCATATCCGATTTTGCTTGGCGCAAAAGCCGGAACAAGTGCCCAAAATAACATTACAATTATTCCGGCTAATAATGTGAGTGTTACCATTACTTCTGCGTCTTCTCAAACTTTCGATATAAACGAAGGCAAATACATCACTATAGATGGTGTTGCCAGAACAGGTACTACACAAATGATTATTGCAAATACTTCAACTACAGGCGTGGCTCTGCGCATTGGAAGCAGTGCATTGTATAATACCGTTAAAAATTGTACTATAAAAGGCGTAAATACCAATACAAGTGGTTCGCAAGGAGTTATCTTTTTTGATATACCAATAGGTGCAGCTAACGAATATAACGTTATTGATAATTGCGACATTCGTGATGGAGCAACAACTCCAAGATGTGCTATTTATTCGAATGGTAGTGTGGGAGTATTAAACAGATATATTACTATTTCAAATTGTAATATTTACAATTTTTGGGCTGCTTCGGGAAATTCGTATGGTGTCAATCTTGGTCCCTATAATTCGGGTTGGACAATTACCGGAAATCATTTTTACCAAACTGCAACACGTACAGCCACTGCTGCAGTAACTCCAACGGTTATTAATTTAACGTGTGCGAGTGGATATTCTTTTTCGATTACCGATAATTACATTGGTGGCGGTGCAGCCAGTTGTGGCGGTTCGGCATGGACGGTTAATGGTTCTTATATCAATAAATTTGTTGGAATGTATATGTCTGTTGGACAAATCCCTACCTCTTCAATTCAAAATAATACCATAAACAACATTGATTTTTCTACCACAAGCGGCACGACAACAAATGCAGGTAGTTTTTGCGGAATAAATATTGTGTTAGGAATTGTAAATGTAGGTACTGTTACCGGAAATACAATTGGAAGTGCAACTGTTGATAAAATAAAACTTACATCTTCAAATGCTGCTCTTTTAGTAGGTATCAATTTGGCAAGTTCCGGAACGGGAAATATTTCGAATAATACGATTTCCGGTTTAACAAGTGTAGGAACTACAGCGTCAACTGGTGCTTATTTAAAAGGAATACAAACTTCAGGTGCTACAGGAAATTACACAATTTACAACAATACCATTGGAAACATTAGCGTTCCGAATAGTATGCGAGCCGGAACATCTGGAACTACCACTGCTGCAACTTATGTAACAGGGATTGATAATTCATTTTCAGGAACTACTTCTATTTCGCAAAATACTATTGCAAATATGGTTTCTGTTGGTGCAAATACGAGTACAAATATTAGAGGGATTGTAACTTCAAGTGGAGTAAATACAATATCTTTAAATACCATTAGAGATTTATCAACACCTTGCCAAAATGTCAGCACAACCTCTTCTTCCTCAGTTATTGGCATTTCGCAAACCTCAACAACAGCCGGACAAACCGTTTCACAAAATACCATATATGCGTTGAGTAATAGCAATACTACGGCAGCGGTTTCGGTTGTTGGTCTTTTTTATAATGGAGCTACAACAGGAACCAATATAGTGGAACGAAATTTAATTTATAACCTCAATACTCCTTCTACTTCTACGGCATCTATTTCAGGTATTACCGATGGCGGTGGTTCGGGTACAGTGTATAAAAACAACATAGTACGTTTGGGAACCGATGTAAGCGGAACGGCTGAGATACGAGGTATTCATCAATTTTTGGGTGGTTCTACCGAAAAATTCTATAACAATAGCGTTTACATTGGAGGAACTGTCAGTTCGGGTGCTCCCAATTCGTATGCTTTCTTACGTTCACAAACTACATCAAACTGCGAATTTAAAAACAATATATTAGTAAACGTTCGTAGCGGAGGTACAGGAAAGCATTATGCAATTAAAATTAGTTCAACATCTGACTACACTACACTTTATTTAACATCAAATTACAATTGTTATCAAATTGGTGGTGCGGCAAACAATTATTTTGGTGTGGTTACAACTACTAATTATGCTACATTTAATGATTGGAAAACCGGAACAAACAATACTTTTGATGCCAACAGCATGGTTGCCGACCCAACCTATATAGACCCAACAAATGCAACAACCCCTAATCTGCATATTTCGGCAGGTAGCCCAATAGAAGGTGCAGGTACATTGCTTGCCAGCGTTACCGACGACTTTGATGGACAAACCCGTTCCGGATTAACTCCCACCGATATGGGTGCAGATGCAGGCGACTTTCTGATTGCCGGTATTGATATGAAACCCACAGCATTGGTTTCGCCCAGCAATTCGGGTTGTTATACCAATGCCGAAGCTGTTACGGTTACAGTTATGAATAATTCGGCTACACAAATTGATTTTAGTGTCAATAATGTTACAGTTACCGTTGTAGGGAGCGATGCCGCCGCTGCATATAACCAAAATGTAGTTTTAAATTCGGGAACATTAGCTTCTGGTGCAACTCAAAATGTAACACTGCCTACTATCAATATGAGTACCAATGGTAGTTATACATTTGCCGTCAGCACTTCGGTTACAGGCGATTTAGTTCCTGCAAACAATAGTTTAGCCGCCGTTACCAGAACCGTAAATATGATGGGCGGAACTTACACCGTTGGTTCGGGTGGAAATTATACTACACTTACTGCGGCTGTTGCGGCTTTAAATGGTGCGACTTGTCTAACTGCTCCGGTGGTTTTTTCTTTAACTGATGCAACCTATTCAGGTGAAACCTTCCCCATTGCCGTTACAAGCACGTTAATAAATTCTACCAATACATTAACCATAAAACCGGCAACAGGTGTTTCGCCTACGATTAGTGGTTCTTCTTCGAACTCATCGTATATCTTTAATTTCAATGCTTGCCAGTATGTGATTATAGATGGTTCAAATACGGTAGGTGGCACAACCAAAGATTTGACCATTGCCAACACCAACACAGCCGGAAACTCCACCATTTACTTTTCGGGAGGTGCTTCAAATAATGTGGTGAAAAACTGTGTTTTGAAAGGTGTACAAACAACAACCACTGGCGGTGTTGTGTATTTAAGTAATACTGCAGGAACAACCGGAAATAATGGTAATACCATTCAAAACAATGATATTACAAAAGGAGCTACTTCTCCGGTTTATGGTGTTTATAATAATGGTGTTTCGGGAAAACCAAACACAAGCAACCAAATTGTAAACAATCGTATTTTTGATTTTAGCAATGCCGGTATTTATGTAAATACTTTTTGTACTAACAACACGTATTCCGGTAATGAAATTTTCCAATCTTCGCCTACTACTACTGCGTTAAATGGAATAGATATACATTCAACAACTATTTTGGGCGAAATGGTTTTGGGAAACAATATCCACGACTTGAATACTTCTTCAACAGCGTATGGAATTTATTTATTTGATAATTCCCCCACCGCATCATTAATTGCCAATAACTTCATTAATTTGGCTGGTGCTGCTACTATTTATGGTATTTACGATGGTTCGAATACGACTGATGCGTTCAATATTTATTACAACACCATTGTAATAAGTGGAACCGGAACCGGAAGCAATACTTCGGCTTGTTATAATAGGGCTTATAATAGTGTTACCAATTTTAAAAACAATATTTTGGTAAACAACCGAACCGTTGGTTCGGGTAAACATTATGTGGTGAAATATTCTGCTTCGGTAACAGGCAATTTAACTTGCGATTATAACAACTATTATAGTTCGGGTGGAACAAATAGTGTGTTTGGATATACAGGAAGTGCCGATGTTGCTAATCTTGGCGCATGGCAAACTGCTATAACCGGAAAAGATGGCAATTCCGTTAATTTTAATCCTGCGTTTGTTTCGGCATCTAATTTACACGTGTTTGATGCAAACTTAGATGGTAAAGCCACTCCCGTTTCGGTAACAACCGACTACGATGGCGAAACCCGAAATGGAACTACTCCCGACCTTGGTGCTGATGAGTTTACTTTGGCAAACAAATCTATTTCATCAATTACAGTAACACAGCCAAATACTGCGGCTGTATATACCAATACCACTGACCAAGATGTAATGATGATAGATTTTAATGTAACAGGAAATTTAAGTACTTTGATATTAAATTCTATAAAAGTAACCTCTGCCAATACCAACGATGCTGATGTTACGAATGTAAAATTATATCGCACCACTACGCCAACTTTTGCTACTACTAATTTGGTAGGTACGGCACAAAATTTCGCTTCGGGTACGGTTACATTCGGTTCGTTAAACTACGATTTACCCAATGGACACACCTATATTTGGGTGGCGTATGATATTTCGGCAAGTGCCACACCTCTAAATACGCTTGATGTTCAAATAGCAGCAAATGATATTGATGTAGCTGGTTCTACCTATAATTCTACTGCTGGCAATCCTGCTGGTTCGCGAGCTATTTCCGATGCCAAAGTAATTAGCAGTATTACCATTACACAAGCTTCTACGGCTCCGGTAGCAAAAAGTACATTAAACAATCCGATTCTTTGTTTAGATTATAATGTATTAGGAACTTCGGGTACTTTACCATTGAACAGCATTACGGTAACTTCGACCAATACTGCTGATGCAGATATTGCTGCAAGTGGCGTGAAATTGTATTACACCACAACGCCAGCTTTTGCTACCACAAATCCATTGGGAACTGCACAAACATTTGCTTCGAGTACAGCAACATTTAGCGGTTTGTCTTACGATTTACCTTCGGGACATACCTACGTGTGGGTTACGTATGATATTTCGGCTACGGCTACGGCATTTACCAATACGGTTGATGCAAAAATTGCCATCAATGGAATTAACGTAAACGGAAGCACCTACAACAGCACCGAAGCAAATCCTGCGGGTGTGCGTAAAATAACCGAAACTCCGGTTAATACATTCCCTTACAATTACGATTTTGCTGCTACATTAGATACCAAATGGAGAACCGTATTGGCTAATGGTAGCGTTAATTGGGCAATGGCTACTTCACAAATATATCCAACCTTATCGCCACAAAGTGGAACACACATGGCTTACTACAATAGCTATTCGGGTAGTGGTTCGGTGGCACGTTTAATTACCGTTCCGTTCGATTTTACAGGTTTAACCGCACCAAAGGTTGATTTCTATATGACTCAGGATATTGGTTATTCAGGTAATGCTGATAAAGTAGATGTAGAAGTTTCTACCGATGGCGGTAGCACTTGGTCTGCTGCATTATTAACTCAAAATCGGTACAATGCCGGTTATATTACAGCCGGTTGGTTATTATTATCAGTCGATTTAACGGCTTATGCCAACAATCCGTTGGTGATGATTGCTTTTAAAGCCACAAGTACTGCCGGTAATAACTTATCGATTGACAATGTTACTGTTTATCAGCCCGCAAATATGGCATATTCGTCAAGCACTACTACTCAAAATACTACCAATGTAATGGCAAATACCACCAATCAACAAGTGATAGGTATTCAGGTAGTAACAACAGGAAGTGCAAGCCCATTGTCGGCAACTAAATTTACGGTCAATGCCAATGGAACAACCAACGTTGCAAATGATATTTCGAATGCTAAAATATATTATACCGGCACCAGCAGTACATTTGCCACAACTACCCAATTTGGTACTACCGTTGCTTCGCCTTTGGCTACTAATTTTGATATTACCGGCTCGCAAGCATTAGTTACCGGAACCAATTATTTTTGGTTAACCTACGATATTGAAAGCACTGCAACCGATTATGATGTTGCCGATGCCGAATGTGCTACAATAACTGTTGGTGGAAGCGATTATACGCCTACCGTAACAGCTCCTACCGGTTCGCGTGCTATTCGTGTACCTTTGTCGGGAACTTATACTATCAATCCTTCCGGTAGCGGACAACGCAACTATACTACTTTCACCACTGCTGTAAACGATTTGAATACATTAGGAATAATGGGTGCTGTAACGTTTGATGTATCTGCCGATGCTACGTTTACCGAAAGTGTACCAGCTATTACCGCAAGCGGAACTTCAAGCAATACCATTACTTTCCAAAAATCGGGAACAGGTGCTAATCCGGTAGTGAAACCTACTGGTGGAGTCGCTACTAATGATTTTGGTATTCAATTGTCGGGTTCTGATTATGTAATGTTCAATGGTGTAGATATTACAATTGCCACTGGTACTGCGGTTGAATATGGTTTTTATCTTACCAATGGTAGTCAATACAATACTTTCAAAAATTGTGTGGTTACTTTGAATAAAACCAATACAAATTCTTGTGGGGTTTATTCCTTCAGTTCTGCAACCGATGCCAGCACAGCCAATAGCTACAACAAATTCTACAATCTTACCATTCAAAATAGCTATTCGGCATATAAATTCAATGGTGGTTCAAGTTTTTATGACATCAACAACGAAATAAACACAGAAGCCGGTGGAACAAGCACCATTACCAACGTTGGTGGAGGTTCGAATTCAGTAACATTGATTAGTTATTCATATCAAACCGGATTAACCATTGCCAATACCGACATGAGTGCCGCAAGCGGAAATACAAACACGGTGTATGGTATTTATTGTACCATAGGAAGTGCTTCTACTGTCAATATTTATGGAAATACTATTCACGATTTGGTTGGTACATCTTCTGCGGTTGCTGCAATTAATCTTACTTCGGGAAATACTCATAACATTTACAACAATGTTATTCATACTATTAGTACAACTTCAGGCAACGCCTCTGCAATTGCATTGACTGCGGGAGCCAACAATATCTATAACAACAAAATTTATGACATCTCTTGTTCAGGAAATGCGTTTGTTTATGGTATTGATGACAATGGTGGTACTACGTATAATATTTACAACAATGTTTTATATGATTTAAGAGCTGCAAGTGCTACCGGTACACCAAGTGTAAGAGCTATTAGTTTACGAGCAGGTACTACTATTAATCTTTATTACAATACCGTTTATTTGGATTATACAGTTGCTTCCGGCATAAACAACGAAAGTGCTTGTTTGTATATTACTACAGGTCCTTCAACAGTAGATATTCGGAACAATATTTTTATAAACAAAGTGAATACTACCAATGCCGGAGCAAGTGCCAGAGCATGTACATTTTATAAAACAAGTACATCATTGACAAATATTGGAACTAATACAAACAAAAATTTGTATTATGTAACTTCCGATGCCAAGCATTATGTGTTTTATAATACTACCGGATATGGAACGCTTGCTGCTTATCAAGCAGTAGTTACGCCTAAGGACAACTTAGCTATTAGTAGCGATGTTACCTTTGTGGGTGCTGCCGATTTCCATATCGACCCAACGGCTAACTGTGCTATAACGGACAAAGCCGCTACTATTACAGGTTATACCACCGATAAAGATGGTACAACAAGAGGTGCTACACCAGACGTTGGTGCGTATGAATTTACAAGTAATTTTGTATTTACAGTAACCAATCCTACGGCGGTTTGCTCGCCATCAACGGTTGACTTAACGGCTTCGGCTGTTACTAACGGCTCTACTACCGGAACTACGCTTACCTATTGGACTGATGCCGGTGCTACTACCGCATTAACAACTCCCGCACCTTCGGCAGTAAATGTTAGTGGCACGTATTACATTAAATCGGTAAAAGGTTCTTGTTCGAGCATTCAATCGGTTGTGGCAACTGTAAAAACACCTTCTACTGCTCCCACTTCTGCCACTGCTACTCAAAACATTATAGTTATTGGTAACTCTACCGATTTAACAGTTAATGATGGTGCGCTTGGTACGAATGCCCTTTGGAAATGGTACAGTGAATCTTGTGGAGGTACACTTGTTAATACCGGTGTTACGATTACCGTATCACCTACCATTACCACCACCTATTACGTGCGTGCCGAAGGTGATTGCAATACCACAAGTTGTGCTTCGGTTACAATAACTGTTAATTCTATTGTTACCACTTGGAACGGCACAGCATGGTCGCCCTCAGCACCAACCTCCGGCGATGACGTAGTTATTAACGGCAACTACACCGGAGCAGGTTTTGCGTGCGACAACTTAACCATCAACAGCGGTTTTACATTGAAAATCAATGCAAATACCTGTTTGGAAGTAAACGGAACACTCACCAACAACGCTTCGGCAAATGCCATTGAATTGAACAACGATGCAGCTCTAATAACTACAACGCCAAATATTTCAGGAGTTTACAAGAAAACTGCTCTTACAGGTAACAACAATTGGAACTTCCTTGGCACACCCGTAAATACCTTTGCCGTACAAAATACCTTTACAGGCGATTATGTTTACGCTTATCGCGAAGCAGGAGATGATGATATTCTTTACAATGGCTCAAACAATGGTGTTTGGATTAATTTAGCATTCGGCGACAACATTGTAGCCGGAAAAGGATACATAGTAAGTGCAGTAGCTTCCGCAAAAAACTATTCCGGTGTTTACGGACAAGGCAATTTGAATGTGCCTAATTTGGAATACACTG
>DYNN01000101.1 GCA_020721045.1 Thiomargarita sp.
TCAAGTAGTTATTTTTAAAATAATTGATAATAATAGGAAATTGCGCTAGATCAATGTGAATATGTCCAACGTTATTTAAAACGACGAAACAATAAGGTTTCGCACCAGCAAAATTTTTTGAGAACTTTGGAATTTTAACGCAATTCAGTTTATCATAACATTTAATCTCCAACGGATTAGGCTTTAATTTACCCTGTGCCTGATTACTTTCTAGAGATTCTGCAACAACTCAATTGCCACGCTAAAGAGAACTTAAATGACTGATTGGAATGAATTTGAATTTGATACCCGTGCTATACGTGCCGGACAAGTGCGTACCGAAGAAGGAGAACATAGTGAAGCTATCTTTCCAACTTCTAGCTTTGTATTTAAAAATGCAGCTCAAGCCGCCGCACGCTTTGCGCATACCGAAGAAGGTAATATTTATTCTCGTTTTACTAATCCCACAGTACGCACTTTTGAACATCGTTTGGCTTCATTAGAAGGAGGTGAACGTTGTATTGCCACTTCATCTGGTATGGCGGCTATTTTGACCACTTGTTTGGGTTTATTAAAAGCCGGTGACCATATTTTAGCTTCACGCAGTATTTTTGGCACTACAGTTAATTTGTTTAGCAATATTTTAGGGCGTTTTGGAGTAGAAACAACGTTTGTAAATTTAACCGATTTCAGCGAATGGGAAGCAGCAATTACCCCGAAAACTAAGTTATTATTTTTAGAAACTCCTTCTAATCCCTTAACGGAAATTGCTGATATTAAACAATTAGCCGATTTGGCACACGCTCATGATAGTTTATTAGTTGTTGATAATTGTTTTTGTACGCCGGTATTACAGCAACCTTTAAGCTTGGGGGCTGACATCATTATCCATTCAGCAACAAAATACTTAGATGGACAAGGACGTTGTATAGGTGGAGCGGTTGTCGGACCTGAATCACTGTTAGGTACTGATATTTATAGTATTATGCGTTCAGCAGGACCAACGATGAGTCCTTTTAATGCTTGGGTATTCACTAAAGGTTTAGAAACGTTGAGTTTACGGATGAAAGCACATTGTGAAAGTGCCCTGATTTTAGCCCAATGGTTAGAACAACAACCTGCAATTGAACGTGTTTATTATCCAGGTCTCACTTCTCATGCCCAACATGAACTGGCTAAGAAACAACAAACTGGTTTCGGCGGTATTGTATCGTTTGAAGTAAAAGGTGGCAAAGAACAGGCGTGGAAATTAATTGATTCAACCCGATTTTTATCAATTACCGCTAATTTAGGCGATACAAAAACCACCATTACTCATCCAGCAACCACAACACACGGACGTTTAACTGATGAACAACGTCAAACCGCAGGTATTAAAGATGGCTTAATACGCATTTCGGTTGGATTAGAAAATATCTCAGATATTCAAGCAGATATTTCCAGAGATATCTAAACAATACCAGTGAGTTGAACATTTAAATTCAATAATGGCATCAATGTTGCTCAATGGATAGCCAGCCATGATTGAAACTACTCCTACCTGGTTTGCGTTGTGGTGAGGTGGCTTGAGTGTTCATCGCACTCAGGTTCACCGTTCAACGTTCTAAGATGTAACGCAAATCAACACCGCTTTGTTTACCCGTCTCACTTTCTATAAACCAATTTTTATTCAATTGATAACGTATTTTCAAGATGTTACTCGCATCAAATAGCCCGATTCCATAACTAATATATAATTCGGGTGATAAATACTTACCCACAGTTAAAGCCGTTTCCTCAACGCTACCTTCTGAACCCAAACTGACTTCATCTAAATTAAAATCTTCGCCTAAATCTTTGGCAATTTTATCTCCTTCTTTTAATGGTAAAGCCGCTGCTGCATTGGCTAAAGCATTTCCGTCACCCTGAGTTGCCTCAGCTGCCGGTCGTCCTAACACAATATAAGATAAGATATTAGTTTGATCCATTGCCGGTTGTGAAAAGAGCACCAATTGCGGTGTTGTTGCCGTTCCTTGAATATGAACACCGGCAACAATGTCGTCAACAGTACGCGTTGCTTTAATATCTAATGCTGGATTTTCAATCGGTCCACCCGCAAAAATAATTCGTCCTCGCTCAATTCTCAAATCCTGTCCATAAGCTTTATAAATACCGTCTACAATCAATAACTCACCATTACCCATCGTACTCTTGCCGGGTTTACTGCTAGCAAACACGCTACCGGCTAAACGACTTTTAAATTCAGCAACTTCCAAACTCACTTTTTCCCCTAAAATCAATTGCACCGCACTAGAAATTGCCCAAGCAGGTGTTGATTTAATGACAGGCTGTGGATTTTTTGTATTGATTAACACAATATCTTCAGATTCTTTTACCGTGCTCGTAATATTGGGTGGAGTAATATTAGCTTCTGGAATCAATAATTTACCTTTAACGTCAATTGCATTAGGTACAATATGGATTTGCAAATCAGGTGAAGCCAATGCCCAAACCGTCGGTATATCAACAACTGTTAATTTATCCCCTTTTATTTGAATATCCGCATTCCACTGCGTCGAATTTAAACCCTGCGCTTGTCCATCTATTTGCAATTGTCCTGCACCAACCAACCCCTTTGCCTGCAAAACCGCACCATCTACGCCATCATTTTTAAGCAACAGTTCTAAATCTTTTAACTCCAATCCCAAATCGGGTAAATAAGCCGACAATTTATTGATAGTCAACTTACCTTGCACTTGTGGCTGTTTTAAATCGCCCGCCACTTGTGCCATAAGCGTTACAATACCTTGCGTATTTTCTGCTTGTGGTACAATGCTAGGCAAAATATCTAAATCATTGAAAGTTAAACTTAATTCTCCTTGCAATGGTTGCTGCCCCGTTATTGGTAAATGATTCAAATTCGGCATAGTCAAATGACCTTGTAATCCACTATTTTTAAGCGCACTTAGACGCAAATCCGCCAACAAACCAGAATCAGAAACATCCACCTGCAATTTACCACCTTGATGCTGATGTTCATTGACTTCATCAGCAATATGAGTCGTGATAATTCCGGGTGTTACATTTACGTCAACGTGGGCACCAATCCGTCCATTTTGCGTCAAATTCACCGCTAAATTCCCACTTAATTCACCCGTTAAAGCCAAATCAGGTGACATAAATTGATTTGCGATTGCCAATGGGATTGTTTTCAAATGTGCATTTACCGCTGTATTGCCGCGTGCTTGCCAATCTGCTTGACTACAAAATTCAATATTAGGCGGGCTTTGAAAACAACTTTGCCCTAATTTCACCTGATCTGTCGCCAACAATAAACTACTTGGATTTTTTAATTGCAAATTGCCATATTCATTTGATTTTATTGAAAAATTCTGCAAAAAACCTTGCCATTGTTGCTTAGCGACATCCAAACCACCCTGCAATTGCAACGATACATGTGCTTGTGGTAAAACCACTGTTGTATCAATGGTATGCGCCTTTATTTTGCCTTGACTGTGCACTGTCAATTGATCAACTTGAGTTTTTCCTTGTTTAAAATCCGTTGCGGTCATATTGATCGCTAAATCTTTGTCTTTTTGCAAATCAATATTAATATCTGCTTTTAAATCAGCGAGATGATTATCTTGAAAAACTAATTTTTTACCCGTTAATTTTACAAAAATACGTGGAGACAGCAATGCACCTCGCACTTCACCTTGACCAATTAAACTGCCTTGCAAATTGGGCAATAAACTGGTCAATTGAGGTGCATTAATTTTCCAATCTAAAGCCAATTTACTATCCACATTGCCATTCACTTCAATCTGATTTTTGCCTGAAATGAGAGTAAATTGCTTAATTTGATATTTTTCCTCTTTAATATTAGCAATCGTTTGTAATTTAAAAGGATAATTGCGTAAACTGCCTTTTATTTGCTTAATTGCAATATCTGCTGCAATTTTGCCATTTTTCAATAATTCGCCACTTGTTGTTGCCTCAATCGCTAATTTGCCCGGCACGGCTTTCCATTGTGCCCCGGGATTAATTTGGTCACCGGTTAATGCCAATTGCCAAGTGATTTTAGGTTGCCATGCTACTTGACCGGTTAAAGCAATTTTTCCTTGTAATATATTACTTTGCAATTTTTCCAACTGAAATTGTTGCTGAGTACCTTGTCCGACAATTTTCCACTGACTTTTAGGAATATCTTGTCCCACAACTTCAGTATTTAAAGTGAGTGCGTAATTTTCTATTGTCCCTTCAATTGCTAACGAGCCTTGACGTGTGCTGATCATGGGTTTTTTAGTCACCAAAGGAAATTGCAAGTTTTGCCACTCTAATTCAGCTTGAAATTGCGGTATTGTTGGCGTTAAATCCGCTTTTCCCACCAATGTCACTGTAGCAGAAGTTTCTGGTAATTTGAATTTACCCTGCTTTATTTTTATAGTATTTTCAATAAATTCAATTTCTAATTCGCTAGTTAATGTCACTTTATCGGCTAATTCTTTTAAAAATGGGCGTAAATCAATTTTTTTGGTTTGTAAATGTATTTGACCATTTAAACTGGGTTGCCATGCCACATTACCATCTAACGAAATATGACCGTTAAATATGTCTAAAGCTGCCTGTTCGATTTTAATCTGTTGTAAATCACCCGATACATTAAGACTGCCTTGTTTACTATCAATTTTTTGTTTATCATTAATTGGAAAAGAAAGTTGTTGCCATTGTAATTGCGCTTGCCAACGTAATGTTTGTAATAAATCATAAGCTGTTGTTTCTAAAGTAATAGGAAATGGTTTACTTAAATGATGGGTTAATTGTAATTGTTGAATATTGCCTTTAATTTTGCCTTGTCCCACACTATTGCCTAATTGTGGTAAATTACCTGTCCAATTTACTTTTAATTCAATTGGATAAGTTTTTTGTAATGCAATAGAACCGGTTAAATTAGCTTGTAGTTTTGGAATATCAATTGCTAATTTTTTGATTGTCACTACTTTATTGGCAGTGGCTTGCAAAATAATCTGATTAATCACTACATTTTGAAAGATTTCTTGTGTATCAAGTGCTATTTGCGTGAATTGAGTTTGATTAATTTGTAAGTCAGCAATAATCACTTGCAGTGGTAATTGAATATCAGGTAATACAATAGGTTGTTTTTCCTGATGAGTCGCCGATTTTTCTTGAGGTAATTGCAGTTGTAAACCATTTAGATGATATTTTTTGATATGTAGTGTTCGATTAAACAAATCTTCCCATTGCCAAGTAAAATCAAGTTCTTGCAATCGTAATTGCGTTGCTTGATGTTGATATTCAATGTCAGTGAAACGAAAACCTGTCAATAAACGTCCGGAAACAGTGCTAATACGTAGTTGTCCTGGTGTCCATTGCTGTGCTTGATGGATTAGGAATTGTAAACCTGTTTCACTTGCTATCAACCAAATTGTAGTGATTAAAAAAAGTAAAATTAGTAAAAGAATTGCTCTAACAATATGAATAAAAAGATGTTTCATCATTCTCCTACAATGATTATTTTAAATTGAACGGCGTTTTAATTTGGGGAAATATAGTAAAATGACAATGATAATGAGTAGAATAAGATGTACCCACCATACACCAATCACTACAGGTACATCACCATTGGCAACCCATTTTTGAGCGATATGTGATAAGTTGCTGTAAATAAGGTAAATTAAAATTCCGGCAAAAATTTTAGCATATTGTCCTTGACGTGGTGTTGTACGCGATAACGGCACTGCTAAAGCCGCTAGCAAAATAACTGATAGCGGTAAAGAAAAACGCCATTGTAATTCGGCTTGATAAATTGGATCGGTTTTTTGCCATAGTTCATTTGTAGATAAGGATGAAATGTCGTTATTTTGATTATCTGTCAATTGGTTAGGAATTCTAATGGCGTGTTCTTGAAATTGAGTAATCACGTAAGCCAAGCTATTAGGAGGTGCTTCATAACGATAACCATTTAATAAAACCATAAATATTTCATTCTGTTGCATAGTTTGATAGGCATGTTGTGCGACTAAAATAACATATTTATCAGGTAAGTTTGCTTGGACAAAGACATTTTTCATATTACCGTTTTCAATCGCTTCAATGTAAAAAATACCTTTGCCTTGATTGAATTCTTTAAACCGCCCTGCCATAAAATTACTCACTTCGGCGGTGGTTGTGGCTTGTTTTTTCAATAAATTGGCTTGTGTAAGTGCCCAAGGCGATAAAATTAACGATAGTATACCGATGAAGAGTGAAAATATAATGCCTAAACCAACAATCGTTTTAAAAGGGACGGCAATGCCACAGGCGGCAAGTGCTGTTATTTCATTATCTTTGTATAATCGCCCTAATGCGAGTAAAATTGCTAAAAAGAAGCCTAAAGGTAAAATTAGCATTAAATCGCTTAGTAACTTTAATCCCATTAATTTTAAAATGAATTCTGCGGGTAAAGCACCAGAAGCGGCTTGTACCAAGTAGTGCATAAATCGGTGACTGATGTAAATAAGCACTAATAAGCCGGTTAGAGAGGTTAAGTTATAAAATATTTCGCGCGATAAGTAACGACTGATAATCAAAAAAAATTCCTCAAGTGCATTCTTCATAATAGTGAAAGATAATTTAGCATGATTATGGGTCATGTGTTGTATTATTTCTAATAAATGCAGACAATTTAGCTAATTTGTATATAATATACCGATTAAATAAAAATTATCCAGAATAACCTATATAAATCTAAACAAGATAGCATTTAAAATGTTATTTTTCATCGTCTAAAATCAGTTTATAGAGAAGTTTCGTGGAACTAAAAAGTATTGGCGGATTTTATCGTTTTGGGTTGAAACATAACTTTTCTGATTTTTGTACTACTTATTATCAATTTTAATTGGAATTTAACATGGAATTTAGTATCAAAAGTGGTCATCCAGAAAAGCAAAGGACTGCTTGTATTGTGACGGGTATTTATGAACCGCGTCGTTTGTCTGATGTTGCTAAACGTATTGATGAGGTAAGTGACGGCTACATTTCTAATATTTTGCGTCGTGGTGATCTTGAAGGTAAGTTAGGACAAACTTTATTATTACACAGTGTACCGGGCACATTGGCGGATCGGGTATTGTTAGTTGGTTGTGGACGCGAGCGCGAACTTGGGGATACGCAATATCGTAAGATTATTTCACAAGCAATTTTGACGTTGCATGAAACGGGTTCAATGGAAACTGTGTGTTATTTGACTGATTTAAATGTGCGTGGGCGTGATATTGCGTGGCGGGTGCGACAAGCGATTGAAACGGCTCATTCCGCTTTGTATACTTTCGATCAATTGAAGAGCAAGAAAAATACGGCGCGTCGTCCTTTACGTAAAATTGTTTTTAGTGTCAATTCACGTCGAGAATTGCCTATTGCTGAGCGGGCAAGTCGTGAAGCACAAGCTATTGCAGCGGGAATTAAATTGACTAAAGATTTGGGCAATTTGCCTGCAAATATCTGTACACCCAGTTATTTAGCTGATGAAGCTAAAAGGTTGTGTACTTTGCACGAAAAAATGAGCTGCAAAATATTGACCGAAAATCAGATGGAAAAGAAAGGAATGAATGCCTTACTTGCCGTCGCTAAAGGGTCTGAACAACCGCCACGTCTTATTGTGCTGGAATATAAAGGCGCGAAGAAAAAGGAAGATTCCCCTATCGTGTTTGTGGGTAAAGGCGTTACTTTTGATAGTGGAGGTGTTTCGATTAAACCCGCTAGTAATATGGATGAAATGAAGTACGATATGTGTGGTGCTGCCAGTGTATTGGGTATTTTGTCAGCAGCGGCTGAATTACAATTACCACTTAATATTGTCGGGATTATGCCAGCGGTAGAAAATATGCCCGATGGGCGTTCGGTTAAACCGGGTGATATTGTGACGACAATGTCTGGGCAAACGGTGGAAATTCTCAATACTGATGCCGAAGGTCGTCTTATTTTGTGTGATGCACTGACATTTGCCGAATCTTATAAACCAAGAACAGTGATTGATATTGCAACTTTAACCGGTGCTTGTGTTATTGCTTTGGGTAAACATGCGCATGGGTTGTATAGTAATCACAATCCGTTGACTAATGATTTATTAAATGCGGGACGTTTCAGTGGTGATCGTGCTTGGGAAATGCCTTTGTGGGATGATTATCAAGATCAGTTAGATTCGCCTTTTGCTGATATTTCCAACGTTGGTGGGCGTGAAGGAGGTAGCATTACAGCCGCTTGTTTCCTCGCTCGTTTTGCCAAAAAATTCCAGTGGGCGCATTTGGATATTGCTGGAACTGCGTGGTCTAGCGGCGGTAAAAAGGAGAAGAAAGGTGCGACTGGTCGTCCAGTTTCTTTATTAGCACAATATCTGCTTGATCGTAGTTATGAAATCCATTCACCCGTCATCTTAACCCCTGAAGATTTTCCGCCTGATGAAATAGATGAAAATGAAGGTGGCGAGCAAGAATAAAATATAAATTCTCTCCTCTTGAATAAAGGGGAGATGTCTCTTATATCTTGCAATAATTTAAAGCGTATCAAATTATCGATAAATGTATTTCGTCAATGAAATGTTACAAGTGCATTAGATTGATGTAAAGATAATCCCTTAGATAATGTTGAAAGTTAATTGAATCAATTAGAATTGACAATAATGTTATATTTTGTTTAAACTGACATCCAAAATGTAAAAATTTAACATTATCACTTACTAGTGGTATCACTATACCCCTTATTCGGTTAGGTATTGCGAAAAAAATGTATAAGGATTAAAGTGTCACGAAATGATATTAATATCCACCTATCATTGTCTTTTAGCACGTAGTTTGTACGTTTTTCAAATTAATTGACTCAATCTTTTGATTGTTCTATCTTGGAAAATAAACTATTGAGCTATTTGATAAATCTATTAACATTTAATTTTAGGAATATAAAGTAAACAATTTTATGATTACTATAGGAATGATTATCGACCCCATAAATACATTACAAGTTGAAACAGATACTTCTTTGCTTGTAATCGGTGAAAGTAATCGTCGACAACACAAAGTGCTGATTGCAACATTGGATGATTTATTCATTAGAGGCAATCAAGCTTGCGCACTTTGGCAAGAAATCAGTTATCGTTCCTCTGATGAAAATCCAGTTGATACTGTAAGCGATGAATATATTTCTGCACCAATGAGTGACTGCGATGTCATATTAATGCGGCAGGACCCTCCGTTTGATTTACCTTATTTGGCTGCTACATATATTTTAGACTATGCGCATACTGAAGTGATCAATAATCCTTCTGCCTTGAGAAATGCCAATGAGAAGTTATTTACTTTGAGGTTTCCTCAGTTTATTCCTTCCACTTTTGTATCGCGTGATGTTGACGAAATTTTCAAAACCGTTCAACAAAAAACGGGGCAATGGGTGCTTAAACCCTTGAATCGTAAAGGAGGAGAAGGTGTTTTTCGGGTAACCAAAGATTATCCTAGTACACCTGACATTATCAATATTGCCACACACAATGGTAATGACTTCATTATTGTGCAAGAATTTTTACCGGCTGTTTATCAAGGCGATAAGCGAATTTTCATGTTGGAAGGAAAACCAATTGGTTGGATGAATAGAGTTCCACCACAAGGTGAATTTCGTGCCAATTTAGGCTTGGGTTCAGCCGCGGTGGCTTGCGATCTCACTGAAAGAGATAATGAAATTATTGCTGCGGTTGGCAAAGTACTGAATGAAATCAATGCACCACTTGCAGGGATTGACATCATTGGCGATTACTTAAGTGAAGTGAATATCACCAGCCCAACGGGTCTCGTGAATATGAACGAATTGAGTGGCAAAAAGTATGAAGCAATTTTTGTCGATTACTTGGAAAAGAAAGCCGCTAAAAAAGGGAAAAAGTCATAATCAGTGTGTAAAAACCACATGCAATACTTGTTGTGGTTATTGGTTTTATACGCACTTGTTGCCTGTCATCAGGCAGCACCCCCCGGTGGTGATCGTACCCAAGCAGCAAGCTCGCACCTTGTAGAAACTATCACCGTTAAACCTTATCCGCTTAATCAAATAATGACGTACGCAGGTACACTTGAGGCGCGCCGCATCGCACGCATTTTCACCCAAGAAACCGGAAAAATTACGCGATTGCCTTATTATGAAGGCGATAAGGTAACAAAGGGTGCTGTTTTGGTGCAATTGGAAGACAGCTTACTACAAGCGGAATTAAATAAAGCAACAACGGTATACCAGCAAATAACAGCGAACACTAAACGATTACAAAAATTAGTTAAAACTAATGCAATTGCCAAAAATGACTTGGAGCAGATGGAAACTGATGCAGCAGTCGCTAAAGCAGAAGTTAGTATTTTACAAACCCGTTTAGACTACAGTAAAATCTACGCGCCATTTTCTGGTCTATTGAGTGAACGTTTAGCAGAACCTTACGATGTTGTGCCTGCGCAAACTCATGTATTAACTCTCATTGATCGAGACTCTATCGTAGTCAACATCACGCCGTCTGAAAAAATCATTTCTCAATTATCTCTACAAAAAGTAGTTTCCATTCAAATAGATGCATTAGGTCAACAATTTTATGCGGGGCGTATTACTCGTATTTTTCCTACCGTTGATTCACAAACACGCTTAGGTACGGTTGAAATTTCTTTAAATAAACTACCTAACGATGCCAAAGTAGGACAATTTTGTCGGGTGAAAATCGAATTAACCACAACTCCCCGATTAAGTATACCTTATATTGCGCTTCGACGAGATAATCAGGGAGAATATGTGTTCCTATTAGATGCAGAGAATAAAGTACATCGACAAGCGGTACAAATAGGTTTACGATTAGCGGATCGAATCGAAATTATCCACGGTTTAAATGAAGGACAATCTATTGTTACAAAAGGATTTTTAGGTTTAAATCCAGAAATGATTGTACAACTTGTTAACGCAGAGCTTAACTAGATTGCTTTGAATATATTTAAATGTATGTAATAATATGTACTA
>DYNN01000182.1 GCA_020721045.1 Thiomargarita sp.
CCTTTACCAAAGGGGGATTGAGGGGGATTTTTTATATTTCAATTACTTAAATCCACCCACCACCTTTAAAAAAGGGGGGAAACGCTTAACTTAATGGCATTGGGGGTAAGGCCACTTCCATGAATTGACATCAGTTGGAATGGTTTTCATAATAATACAATTGACAGGACAAGGGGCAACGCATAATTCGCAACCAGTGCATTCATTGGTAAGCACCGTGTGCATATGACGAGCAGCCCCTAAGATCGCATCAACTGGACAGGCTTGAATACATAAGGTACAACCGATACAAATATTCTCGTCAATTACAGCAATTAAATTCGCTTTTTCAATATGCTCAACATTATCCATTGGTTTAGGTTGTCGGTCGAGTAGTCTTGCTAAGGCTAACATGCCAGTCTCACCACCGGGTGGGCATTGATTAATGTCAACTTCGCCTTTTACTACAGCTTCTGCGTAGGGACGACAGCCCGGATAACCACATTTTCCACATTGTAATTGCGGTAAAATGGCGTCTACTTGTTCTACGACTGGATTGCCTTCAATTTTAAAATGGACACTGGCGTAACCTAATAATAAGCCAAATAAAATTGCTAAACTGCCTAGTACGATAATTGCCGTCCAAATCATCATTTTACTAATCCTGTAAATCCCATAAATGCCATCGACATAATGCCAGCAGTGATTAATGTAATCGGTGCGCCTTTGAAAACATCTGGTACATCTGCTACTGCCACACGTTCTCGTACTGCAGCAAAAAAAACTAACACTAAGGAGAAACCGATTGCTGCGCCAAATCCATAGATAGCAGATTCTATAAGTCCATGTTTTTCTTGAATGTTAAGTAAAGCTACTCCTAAAACGGCGCAGTTTGTCGTAATTAGAGGTAAGAAAATACCAAGTACTTGATAGAGCAATGGGCTGGTTTTGTGTACAACCATTTCTGTAAATTGTACAACGACTGCTATCACTAAAATCAAGGTGATAATGCGTAAAAATTCTAAATTTAGCGGTGTTAAAAGATATTCATAGATTAAGTAACTAGAAATTGCTGATAAGGTTAAGACGAATGTTGTTGCAAGCCCCATACCTATGGCTGTTTCTAATTTAGTCGAAACGCTCATAAAGGGACATAATCCCAAAAATTTGACTAGTACAAAATTATTTACTAAGACTGTGCTAATAAAAATCAACACATATTCAGTCAGCATTAAAATCTCCCATCGAATTTAAATAATTTACCAACGTCTTGGAGTGGACCTAATGGATTTCTTTCGTCTTCATAACGTAAGATTTTAGGTTCACCACTCCACAATTTATAGACGACAAGCTCATCTTGCAATACTACTAATGCATTTACATTCCAACCAGAAATCATGGTTTTTCTTCTAAAGTCAAGTAAGTCTAGGAATGCATTACCATAACGTTTTTTATTCACTACTTCCGGTTCAATCAAATAGCCATAACATGCGCCTTGTGCTTTTAAGCAGGATTGTACGCCAGCGGGTAAGTCTTCTTGTCGAATCGATTCATTGGGAATAAAGCGTTGAATTAAATCTAAATAGTTGATTAACTTCATATTAGAATCATTAAATGGGTCAAAACCTAACGCTTTAAGTTCTGCTAAGGTGGTTTGCTGTGGGATGATTTTATCAAAGGATTCTTTGGCGCTTTCAAAGCTGAGCCAAGGTGATTCTACCGTTTGTTTGCTACTGGGTAACAAGGTGGCACAAGCTGTATGTAATGTGATTAATAATAACAAATTGAGAATTCTAAATATTTTTTTCATAAATGGTTTATCCTAAAGCGATGATATTGTTATTCTAAGTATAGTCAGCAAATAATATACCTTAATTGATATTATTGAATTTGAATTGCAAACTGTTTAGAATGATGACTCTCAATTTAAAATTATAATTAATACTGTTGATAAATTAGGTATAAAAATCGAGCATGAGTTATATTGTTGCACATCATATTATTTATTCTCTCAAAGAAGTCTGTCGGCATGTGGCTGATTTTCCTGTGATATCCTATTGGAAGAAAAATGCCCGTCACCTAGTTACCGTAAATACCAAAAAGGACGACTATATCAAGTACCTAAGGTTTCTATTTATATTCCTGCTTATAATGCAGCAAAATACATCAAAGAAGCTATTGACAGTGCCTTAAATCAAACGTATACAGATTTAGAGGTGTGTGTCTGTGATGATGGTTCGATCGATAATACGTTACAGATTTTAGAAGAAAACTACGCTAATAATCCGCGTGTGCGTTGGATTTCACAACCCAATGGTGGTATTGGTAAAGCCTCAAATACAGCTGTACGATTCTGTCGTGGTATGTATGTCGGGCAACTGGATGCAGATGATTTCTTAAAACCCCATGCGGTAGAATTGGCAGTCAATTACTTAGATAATTACGATGTAGGTTGTGTTTATAGTTCTCCTGAAATAGTGGATGCTGAAGGTAATTTTGTGAAATTAGGTCATTCTAAACCTTTTTCTCGTGAAGGTTTATTATATGGAATGATTGTTGGACACTTTAGATTTTTTAGAAAACGAGATTGGATGTGGACGATCCTTTTTACTTACCAAAACCTACCATGAGCAGATTTTAGCAACTGCGACAGAAAAACTGTCGGGTGAATCTACCAACGCACGTAACAAAATATTACGTGCCCCCATTTCATCACGATCGATCCATTGTCCACTTTGTAACTGAACTCGTTTTGCCGAGCCAATATTGCGAATCTCACCCATTTCTGGGTGTGTTTTACTCGTGTAGGCTTCACTGACATCTTGCACGTATTTACCAAATTCAAACG
>DYNN01000102.1 GCA_020721045.1 Thiomargarita sp.
CAACAGAAAGCGAATTATCAAATACATACATTTAAATATGTTTTTTGAAGCAGCGTCATTATCTGCATTCCAACGGTGACCGTTGGAACCTAGCTTGAATAGGGTGTTTATCCCAGTAGATTGGGCAACATCGTGTGGTAAACTACGGCACAATACACTAACGCTATTGCACCCTATAGATTACTAAATGATAATAGTGCTTCTTATTCATTTATTGAAGGATTTATTATGATTGAACGTTTTGCCCATTGGGTAATCCGTTGGCGTTATGCAATTATCATTGTGACTATATTGCTAATTGCTGCTGCTGCCAGCGGTGGGCGTTTTTTGGTATTTACGACGGATTATAGAGTGTTTTTTAGCGAAAAAAATCCGCAATTAATCGCCTTTGAAAATCTACAAAATACTTATACTAAAAATGATAATGTCTTGATTGTGCTTGCACCTAAAGACAGACAAGTATTTACTCGAGAAAACTTAGCCGCTGTTTCTTGGGTAACTCAAGAAGCTTGGCAAATCCCCTATTCTATTCGCGTTGATTCTGTAACTAATTTCCAACATACCCATGCTGAAGAAGATGATTTAATTGTTGAAGATTTGGTCACAACACCTGAACAGTTATCAGATGAAGATTTAGCGAAGATTAAGCAAGTGGCTTTGCAAGAACCTTCTTTAATTCATAGACTTATTCCACCAGAAACCCATGTGACAGCGGTGAATGTGACGGTGCAATTACCGGGTAAACAACCACATCAAGAACCTCATGAAATTGTTACATTTGTTAGAGATTTAGCCGATAAAATTGCGATCAAATTTCCACAAATGGAAGTGTATTTAACCGGTATCGTCATGATGAATAACTCGTTCCCAGAAGCCACGAAAAAAGATATGACAACTCTTGTGCCGGCTATGTATGTTGTTATCTTGATTTCATTAGGATTATTACTTAGGGTGATTTCTGGAACATTTGCCACATTTTTAGTGATCAGTTTTTCAATCGTTGGCGCAATGGGCATTGCCGGTTGGTTAGGTATTAAATTAACTGGACCCTCGTCTGCAGCACCCACCATTATTCTCACCTTATCAGTTGCAGACAGTGTGCATCTATTAGCAACGATGTTACACGAAATGCGAATGCACAATAAGAGTAAATTAGAAGCGATTGTCGAAAGTTTGCGCGTCAATTTTCAACCGGTATTTTTAACCAGTTTAACGACGGTTATTGGCTTTTTAAGTATGAATTTTGGTGAAGTACCGCCTTTTGCAGATTTAGGAAATATCGTATCTATCGGTGTCACTATCGCTTTTTTCCTCTCTATTTTCTTGTTACCCGCTGTCATGGCTGTTTTGCCGGTTAAAGTAACACATGTTGCCGATGATCGGGTTCACGCAATGGATGTAGTCGCTGAATTTGTCATTAAACGTCGTTTTTCATTATTATGGTTTTTTACGCTATCAGCAATCATTTTGACAGCATTGATTCCTAAAAATGAATTAAATGACGTGTTTGTAGAATATTTTGATAAATCGTTTGCATTTCGGCAAGCAACTGATTTTGCCAGTGAGAATTTAACCGGTTTATATGATATTCACTACTCTTTGAATTCTGGACAACCACAGGGTATTAGTCACCCAGAATTTTTGCAAAAAGTGGAAGATTTTGCCAATTGGTATCGAGAACAACCGAAAGTCATGCATGTAAATACGATTACTGATACTTTTAAACGATTAAACAAGAACTTGCATGGTGATGATCCTAATTATTATCGTTTGCCTGATCAACCTGATTTAGCGGCACAATATTTGTTACTTTACGAAATGTCACTACCATTTGGGCTAGACTTAAATAACCAAATTAATGTTGATAAGTCAGCCACTCGCTTGAGTATTACCTTAAATACTATTTCGACCAATGAAATCTTAGCGTTAGAAGAAAGGGCGCAACAATGGTTACAAAAACATGGTTTACCTTCTATGCAAGTGCATGGTTCAAGTACGGCGATTATGTTTGCTAACATTGGTTTTCGTAATATTCGAGGTATGTTGATCGGTGCAACAACTTCTCTAGTATTGATTTCTATTGTTTTAATGATTGCGTTACGCTCTGTGAAATACGGCTTTATCAGTTTAATTCCCAATTTAGTTCCGGCTGGCATGGCATTTGGTTTATGGGCTATTTTCGTCGGTGAAGTTGGATTAGCCCTATCAGTCGTTGCGGGTATCAGTTTAGGCATTATTGTAGATGATACGATTCACTTTTTAAGCAAATACTTACGCGCACATCGTGAAGAAGGTTTATCACCACAGGCAGCTGTACGTTACGCATTTAGGAGTGTGGGCACGGCGTTATGGATTACATCAGTGGTGTTAGTGGCTGGATTTTTAATTTTGGCACAGTCACATTTCATGTTAAACTCTGGCATGGGTTTATTAACCGCAATTGTGATCGCCATAGCATTCATCGTTGATTTTTTATATTTACCCCCGTTATTAATGCTATTTGAAAAGGAGAAAGATGCATGAAACGATTATTAATTTATGTTTTATTAGGAATTTTACCTAATTTACTTTATGCAGAAACACCGGAAGAAAAAGGCTTGTCTATTGCCAAAGAAGCGAATTTACGTGATACCGGTTGGCGCGATTCGCAAGCTAACATGGTAATGACTTTACGCAATAAGCAAGGTGATGAAAGTGTGCGAAAAGTGCGTAATAAAAGCATGGAAGTAACTGGCGATGGTGATAAGGGCTTATCGATTTTTGATGAACCCGCCGATGTTAAGGGTACTGCAATGCTGACCTATTCCCATTCATTGAATCCTGATGAACAATGGCTATATCTACCCGCTTTAAAACGAGTTAAACGTATTTCTTCTAAAAACAAATCAGGTCCATTTATGGGGAGCGAATTTGCGTATGAAGATATTTCTTCTCAAGAAGTGGATAAATATACCTATAAATATCTGCGAGATGAAGCAATTGTTGACATTGATTGCTTTGTAATTGAACGTTATCCGGCTTATGAGCATTCGGGTTATACTCGTCAAATTGTGTGGATTGACAAAGCGCACTACCGTCCGCAGCAGATCGTGTTTTATGATCGTAAAAATTCAGAATTGAAGACTTTGACTTTTAAAGATTATCATCAGTATTTGGATAAATATTGGCGGGCACACACCATGTTGATGGAAAATCATCAGACGGAAAAAACAACCTTGTTAGAATGGAAAGATTATAAATTTGGTAATGGTTTTACCGATAGAGATTTTGATCAAAATACGTTAAAACGTGCGCATTGATCTAATAACTCATCATCTAGGCACAACAGCACAGTAGTAGAATGCAGCGTCATACACAAAAATGTTCAATTCACAAAGGTGTATGACGCTTCGCATCAATAGCGTTAAGTTAAGGAAATTTTGCTTCCCCCTTTACCAAAGGGGGATTGAGGGGGATTTTTTATATTTCAATTACTTAAATCCCCCTGCCCCCTTTAAAAAAGGGGGAAACGCTTAACTTAATGGCATTGACGCTTCGCATACACCCTATAAGTTACAAAATTACAAATAATTCATGTCGCTCTGATTGAAATCGACTTATCCCAATCCATTTAAAGCCCAACCTAAATCAGCAGCAACTAAGCGATTGCGCACTTCAATCAGTTTTTCTAGCAATGCAGGTTCAGCTTTTTTATAAGCATCGGCATCTTCAACTCGTTTCACCACAATTCCCAGTAATTCTGTAATTGCATTGCCCACGGAATTTTGACTAATAGTGACGATTAAACGCCCTTTGTCGTCTCGATACAATAACTGTTTGTAAGCAGGTTCCCAGCGTATTTGGTTAGCAAATTGGGGATCGCAAGTGACGCGGTGACGAATATCACGGGCAGTACGCTGAAAAGCATTGTCATTGTGCAGGATATTGTCGATATGATCCGGAAAATAACTATGCTCAGGAATTTGCGTATGTCCAGTAGAAATTTGTCCGAAAAATGTTCGGTAAAAATCTAAGAAACCTTTTAAAATCAATTGATATTCTGCCCAAAAGGTTTGTTTTCTTAAAGCAGTAATTCCACCTTGAACTTCCCAACTGGGCAAACCCTTAGGATAATTGGTTAAAGCAATCGTGGCATCATCGCAACCGATAGGTTTTAGAATTTGTAAATTGATTTCTGCAAAAAAACGCTGATAAACTTCATCTAAACAGCGATAAAACAAATTATGATGACCGCCATCAGTTAAGTTGGGATTGTTTGGATCTGCTAATTCAGCTTGTTTTAAAGTCGTTTTCGGAAATACAATAAAATGATTATGAATCATCCGAATACTCGGTACGCCGGGCTTATTTAAGGGCCAAGTTGGGTCTAAACTCGCTTCACCACATAAAACTAAAGATTTTTCTGGATCAGGATACTTTTCTAACATGTACTCAATGATAAGTGTGCTCATATCTGTCCATACACGCTTAATCATTGGCGGCACTTGATCGTGGCGCACTGGACGACCCAAAGGATTGAGAATCTTTTGCGCAGTGTTGTACATAATTGAGGTGTCAAACTCAAGACTGTGACCGATGGCTTTTCGGTACATCAACAGTCCTTCTAGCGAATCCAATAAACCATTTTCATTGCGCAAATTTTTCAAATTTTCCGCACTATTAAAAAATTCATTGGGGCTGACACCTTCAGGTACAGCAATTTCAATAGGTCTAAATGGCGTATTAATTAAACGAGGTCCATTTTGCATAATCAAATCTTTTTCTTCTCACACTGGATCGTCGAGCGATAATAAAAATATATTTAAATACAATATGTTATAAATTAGCCGATTCTAAATGGGTAATCAATCGATCGGCAGGGACATAGCCTGGGATAATTTCGCCGTTTGACAGTACGATAGCAGGTGTGCCAGTGACACCAATTTCTTGTCCCAAAGCATATAATTTGATGACTGGATTGTTACAAGTCGTTTCTGGAATGTCTTTACCTGCTTTGACATCAGTCAGTGCTTGCTGTTGGTCTTTTGCGCACCAGACAGAAACCATTTTTTTGTAAGTGTTAGAAGTAATGCCTGCTCTGGGATAGGCAAAATAACGCACTTTTACACCTTTTGCATTTAACTCTTTAACTTCGTTGTGGATTTTGCTGCAATAGGGACAATCAACATCGGTAAATATATCGACAGTAAACTTAGTTTCACCTTTAGGTGCAAAGACAATTAAATCTTTTTCATCAACTTTACTCAATGTTGCTTTACGTGCAGCATTCAATTTATTCGCCGTCACATCTTCTCTGGTTGCTGCATTGTGAATACTACCCGTCATAAAATATTGACCGTCGGCAGAAATGTAAAGCACTTCCATCCCAATTGCTACTTCATATAAACCACCAATAACCGCAGGTGAAATAGAAATGGAATTTTTGATACTGTCATAATCCCGTAAAATAGTTTTTAAAGTGGCGACAATGGCATCAGGTACTGCCGTTGTTTTCACAGGCATAGAAATCGGTGCTTCAGTGGTGCTTGTTGTTGGTAAAGCATCGGTTTGGGCATCTGCGGCAAAACTTGCTACAGAAAATAGGGTGACACCGAGTGTTATCAAAATACGCATCATGATTCCTTGTTAAAATTAATCTCGAAAATTAGTAAATTGTAAGGGAAGTCCTATATTAATATCACGTAAAAGTGAAATAACTTGTTGTAAATCATCTCGTTTTTTACCAGTGACTCTCACTTGATCACTTTGAATTGAAGCTTGAACTTTTAATTTGGAGTCTTTAATGTGCTTAATAATTTTTTTTGCAATTTCTGTTTCAATGCCTTGCTTTACTTTCATTGCAAGACTGGCTCGACGATTTTGTACTTCGATTTGCTCTGATTCTAAAGAGGAAATATCAACGCCGCGTTTAGTTAATTTCTTGTATAAAATATCGACTATTTGCTCAATTTGAAATTCAGTTTCTGCTTTTAATTGCAGTTTGTCAGCCGTATATTCAACTTGAGCATCTGCATTTTTAAAATCAAATCGGGTGGCAATTTCTCGATTGGTTTGATCGATAGCATTAGATAATTCGTGTAAATTAACTTCAGAAATAATATCAAAGGTGGGCATTAGCCTATGCTCCTATTTTAAGAAGGCAATTCAGAATATGCTACTGTAGCTAATACTCTGAATTGTGAAGACAGCGATTAGGAGGAGATTTTCGCTGCAATTTTTTCTTTAATTCTCGCGGCTTTTCCGCTTAAATGACGCATGTAATACAATTTAGCCCGTCTGACCGCGCCACGACGTTTAACTTTAATTTCGGCTAATAAAGGGCTATAAGTTTGGAATGTCCGCTCAACGCCTTCACCATGAGAGATTTTACGTAGGGTAAAGGCAGAATTTAAGCCTCGGTTACGTTTAGCAATGACTAATCCTTCAAATGATTGTAAGCGTTCACGATCGCCTTCTTTTACTTTCAATTGAACCACAATGGTATCACCAGGATTGAAAACAGGAATTTCTTTACCTGCCATCATTTCCTTGTCTAATTGTTCTATAATATTCACGTTATTTTATCCTTATCATCACTAATAAATTCACTTAATAACTGTTGTTGTTCAGTTGTCAAATGTAATTTTTCTAATAAATCAGGTCGTCTATGCCAAGTGCGCTCTAAAGCTTGTCGTAACCGCCAACGTGCAATTTCGGCATGATTACCCATTAATAATATTTTCGGTACGACATCGCCATCAATTACTTCAGGACGCGAATAATGTGGATGATCGAGTAATCCGTTAAAAAATGAGTCTTCTGCAGCAGAATCTTGATGTCCTAAGGCGCCGGGTAAATGGCGTACTAATGCATCAATTACAACCATTGCCGGTAATTCTCCACCACTCAATACATAATCACCGATTGACCATTCTTCATCAACATCACGACTGATAATGCGTTCGTCAATACCTTCGTAACGTCCTGCTAATAATATAAGATTTTGCTGCTGTCCTAAATAGTTCACGCCTTTTTGGTCTAATCGTTGACCTTGAGGCGATAAATAAATCACTGAAGTTGTTGTGCCTAAAACTGTTTTAGCTGCTTGAATTGCTGCCCGCACTGGTTGCACTTGCATGACCATGCCAGGTCCACCACCATAAGGACGATCGTCAACGCATCGATGTTTATTGGTAGTAAAATCACGGGGGTTCCAAAAATGCAATTGCAGCAAACCGCGTTCTAAAGCACGTGCCGCAACGCCACCGCAGTATAACGCTTGAAACATTTCTGGGAATAAAGTAATCACACCAATTTGCATAATTACGATAACAACCATTTGAATTTAAACATTAAATTATCAGTAATGGCAGTTTTCTAAATTCAAAAATCAGCATCCCAATTTACCTGCATTATCCTTTGTGTGAGATCAATTGCAATGATCACATGTTCACGCACAAAAGGAATCAGATGTTCCCGTTCTCCCTTAACAACAACCACATCATTAGCACCTGTTTCAATTAAATGATCAACGGTGCCTAATGTTATATTTTCACGATTAATGACGGTTAAGCCGATCAAATCTCGCCAATAATATTCGCCATCAGACAGTTGTGGTAATTGTTGCACTTCAATGGCAATTTTTGCGCCTAACAAAGTAATTGCCATATCTCGATCAGTATACCCTTCTAAACGGGCAATAATTTTCTTCTCTTGACTCTTACCTTCACAAACAACAACATCACGCCATTGATCTTGTTGATATAATTGCCAAGGTGTGTAAGTCAAAATATTATCGGTGGGCTCAGTATAAGAAAAAATTTTTACCCAGCCCTTAAGACCATATAACCCATTAATATAACCAACAATAACGCGTTCTTGGATTGACACAACTATGCAGATTGAGCCGCGTTATCTTTAGTTTCTGCTTGTAATTTAACGTGTTGTTTCAATAATTGACTGACACGTTCAGAGGGTTGCGCACCCGTTGTTAGCCAATAATTAATCCGTTCCCGATCAATTTGCAAGGAGAATCTCGCGCTTTTGGCAACTGGATCAAAAAAACCCAAGCGTTCAATATATCTACCATCCCGACGATTGCGAGAATCCGTTACTACAATATGATAAAAAGGACGCTTTTTTGCGCCACCACGAGATAAACGAATAGTAACCATATGTTCTCTTCTATCCTAAAATAATGTAAAACAATTGAGTATTATACTACAACTAGCGAAAATTTTTAATTATAAGAGAATAACCCAAAATAGTGAAGCACGGTTTTATCTCACGCTCAATATTATACGCGCTTGTTTTATTAATAGCATGTTACAAATTATATATAAACATAGACATAATAAGCAGAAAAACTAAAAATCACCTGTTTTGCTTTTATTTCTTAATCGACTAGCCTTATAAGTGCTTCTGCTATAAAATCGACTTTGTTAAGGTGTTTTTGTTGACTTGCCTTAGTTTGTTAATACTACTTAGTCAGTTATTTTAAAGTGAGCCCATTATAATCTGTTAATTAAATAAATAAAATTATAAATATTCAAAGGAGAGCAATATCATGTCCACAGAGAAAATCTACGACATTTTACCCGATGCAAAAGCCCGCGCACATATTTCAGATGAGCAATACCAAGCGATGTATGAACGTTCTATCAATGATCCAGACGCTTTTTGGGCAGAACAAGCAGAAAATTTCGTTACTTGGTTTAAAAAATGGGACAAGGTGTCTGATGGCAGTTATGAAGAAGGGAAATTTGGCTGGTTTGTCGGCGGTAAACTCAATGTTTCTTACAACTGCCTAGATCGCCATTTAGAGACTCGTGGTGACCAAGTAGCCATCATTTGGGAAGGCGATAATCCTGCTGTCGACAAAAAAATCACTTATCGTCAATTACATGAACAAGTATGTCGTTTAGCAAATGTCCTGAAAGCAAGAGGCGTAAAAAAGGGCGACCGTGTCTCAATTTATTTGCCAATGATTCCAGAAGCCGCAGTAGCCATGTTAGCGTGTACTCGGGTAGGTGCTGTGCATTCTATTGTTTTTGGCGGATTTTCTCCAGAAGCACTCAAAGATCGTATTCAAGACTCATCTTGCTCTGTAGTGATTACTTCTGATGAAGGATTACGTGGTGGACGTGGTGTACCCTTAAAAGGTAATGTAGATAAAGCGTTGACCAAATGCCCAACTGTTAATACTGTCATTGTCGTCAAACATACTGGTGGTAACATTAATTGGGTTGAAGGGCGTGATTGTTGGTATCACGAAGAAACCGCTAAAGTTTCAACCGATTGTCCAGCTGAAGAAATGGATGCTGAAGACCCTCTTTTTATTCTCTATACCTCCGGTTCTACAGGTAAACCTAAGGGTGTATTGCATACAACGGGTGGTTATTTACTATACACTGCCATGACACACAAATATATCTTTGATTATCATGATGGTGATATTTACTGGTGTACTGCTGATGTTGGCTGGGTAACAGGACATTCCTATATCATTTATGGACCACTTGCCAATGGAGCAACAACATTGATGTTTGAAGGAATACCCACCTATCCTGATGCGGGACGTTTTTGGCAAGTCGTTGATAAACATCAAGTTAATATATTCTACACTGCGCCCACCGCCATTCGTGCTTTAATGGGACAAGGTGATGAAGTGGTTAAAAAAACCAGCCGCAGTAGCTTACGCTTATTAGGTAGTGTTGGTGAACCGATTAATCCAGAAGCATGGGAATGGTACTATCACATTATCGGTGCAGAGCGTTGTCCTATCGTCGATACTTGGTGGCAAACTGAAACCGGTGGCATTTTAATTTCTCCCTTACCCGGTGCAACTCGCCTCAAACCAGGCTCAGCCACTCGTCCATTTTTCGGTATTTTACCCGCATTAGTCTCCAATGAAGGCGAAGAATTAGAAGGTGCAACAGAAGGTAATTTAATTATCAAGCGTCCTTGGCCCTCACAAATGCGCACTGTGTATGGCGATCACCAACGTTTTATTGACACTTATTTAAAGAGTTATCCGGGAACTTATTTCACTGGTGACGGTGCGCGTCGTGATGTCGATGGCTACTATTGGATTACAGGGCGCGTAGATGATGTGATCAACGTTTCAGGTCATCGTATGGGTACGGCAGAAGTTGAGAGTGCGTTAGTATTACACGAAGCTGTTGCTGAAGCTGCTGTAGTTGGTTTTCCACATGATATAAAAGGTCAAGGTATTTATGCCTATGTAACTTTAATGGCAGGCATCGAACCCAGCGAAGAATTACGTAAGGACTTGGTTAAACTAGTTCGTCAAGAAATTGGACCCATTGCCACTCCAGATATTATTCAATGGGCACCCGGTTTACCTAAAACACGTTCTGGTAAAATCATGCGTCGTATCTTACGTAAAATTGCAGCCAATGAAGTCAGTAACTTAGGTGACACTTCCACATTAGCAGACCCAAGCGTTGTTGATCATCTCATTGATAATCGTGCTGTAAAATAAAAGATATTTGCTTATGGAATAAGACGTAGGGTCAATGCCATTAAGTTAAGTTCTGAAGTTATCTTAACCTGATTTTCGTAGGGTGTATAAGCGTAGCGTCATACACCGATTTTTGGAACTTTCACATTTCTTGGTGCATGACGCTTCGCTTATGCACCCTACAAACACTGTTGTGCGTAAGGTGAGAAATTAAGATTTTTTGTGACTTTAAGTTAGCTACTCACGTTATGAAAGCTTTTTAAAACATATGAATAATCCAATCAATCAATATCTTGTAGAAATTCAGCAAAATTTACACACCGGTGTTGCTAAAGAACACACGCATCGTCCTGCTTTAGTCAATTTGTTAAAAGCGTTGAATACTTCCATTGAGGTCATTAATGAGCCAAAACGGATTGAATGCGGTTCACCCGATTT
>DYNN01000183.1 GCA_020721045.1 Thiomargarita sp.
AAATCAAGAATTTTTCCTGCCCTATGATGAATTTCCTTGGTTTCAAGATGCAAAAATAAGAGATATATTCGTCGTGGAACAACCGAGACGCGGGCATTTTTACTGGCGCAACTTAGATATTGATTTGACGATAGAAATGATAAAAAATCCTCATCGCTTTCCGTTGTGCAGTGACTGTACAAATGTATAGCAGATGTCGTTTCTCGGCGGGCAATTAAACAGCAGTATTTTCAAGCAATTGAACAAGATTTAATTTATGTCTAAGCGGGATGTTTTATTATTACTGAATGATATACTTGATAGTATTCATGAAATTCAAAAATATACCCAAACTATGTCATTTAATCAATTTATTCAAGATGATAAAACAATAGATGCAGTGGTTCGTAATGTAGCCGTATTTTGAAAAAATCTGGATTACGTTTAATTTAAGCAGTTAAGGCAGTTGCAGCATACTCATAAACCGCAAGAATCTTATTCTGGAATTTCATCATGTTACGCATCAGCCATTATATTAAAGAACTACTTGAACCTAAAGAATTTCAACCCTCTCGCAAACTCACTGGTCCTGTAGTGATTTGGAATTTGATACGGCGTTGTAATCTCACCTGTAAACACTGCTATTCTATTTCTGCTGACAAAGATTTTCCTAATGAATTGAGCACCAATGAAGTGCTAGTGGTCATGGCGGATTTAAAAGCCTTTGGTGTATCCGTATTGATTCTTTCTGGTGGTGAACCTTTATTACGTCAGGATATTTTTGAAATTTCTCAAGCGGCTAAAAATATGGGTTTTTACGTCGGCTTATCCACCAACGGCACCTTGATTGATCAAGCGAATATCGAACAAATTGCTGCAATGAATTACGATTACGTTGGTATCAGTTTGGACGGTATCAAAGAAACACACGATTATTTTCGTCGTAAAAAAGGTGCATTTGATGCGTCACTCAATGCTGTTCGATTGTGTCACGATCAAGGTATTAAAGTCGGCGTGCGTTTCACTTTAACGCAAGATAATCAACGAGATTTTCCTTTATTATTAGAATTAGTAGCACACGAAAACATTGCTAAATTCTACCTTTCTCACCTTAACTACGCCGGACGCGGTAACAAAAACCGTAAAACTGATGTACACCACGCTATGACGCGGGAAGCGATGGATTTATTGTTTGATACCGGATTACGTTTGTTGCAAGCAGGTAAAAATCATGAATTTGTTACCGGCAACAATGATGCTGATGGTGTATTTTTGTTAAATTGGGCGCAGCGACGTGGATTTACTGATTCAGCGATTGAACATGTGCATCATCAATTAGAACAGTGGGGCGGTAATTCATCTGGAGTCAATATTGCTAATATCGACAATTTGGGGATTGTTCACCCTGATACTTTTTGGTGGAAATACTCGTTAGGTAGTGTACGCGAACGACTTTTTTCTCAAATTTGGACAGATATCTCCGATCCGTTGATGGCAGGGTTAAAACAATCTCCACGCCCATTACAGGGACGCTGCGCAACATGTATGCACCAAAGAATCTGCGGAGGTAATACGCGTGTTAGGGCTTGGCAGACTACTGGAAATTTTTGGGCAGAAGACCCCGGTTGTTATTTGACCGATGAAGAAATTTGAAATTGTAGAAACGAGCAAACATAATTCCTACCATAGTAATCTATAGGGCACAATAGCGTTAGTGCGTTGCGCCGTATAGTATTAAGCAAAGGGATAACCGCATTATGTCAAACGAGAAAAACCGATATGTTCGATTAATTGAAAGCATCTTCTTGGAGAAATACAAAGAAGGTGATACGGAAATTTCTTTCAAGTGAGATGAAATTGTCCAAATGGCGGAGAAACTTGGAATCAAGTTACCTAAAAATTTGGGTGGTGTAGTTTATTCATTCAGATACCGTGTAAACCTTCCAGAAAGTATTACTGAAAAAGCAAAGAAAGGCTATGAGTGGATTATTCGTGGCGTAGGACGAGCGCAATATAAATTCGTTCTCACAAAAGAAGCAAACTTCTTGCCCAATCCAAATTTAGCAAAAACAAAAATTCCTGATTCAACCACTGGAGTTGTCAGTAAATATTCCTACGATGACGAACAAGCACTTTTAGCGAAAATTCGATACAACAGATTAATTGATATTTTTACGGGCGTAACTTGTTATTCACTTCAAAATCACTTAAGATTAACTCTTTCAGAAATGGGACAAGTTGAAACTGACGAAATTTATGCAGGCATTGATAAACAAGGTGTTCACTATATTTTCCCTGTTCAGGCAAAAGGTGGCACAGATAAAATTGGCGCAGTTCAAATTGAGCAAGGTTTTTCTGTATGTTCAGAAAAATTCCCAAATGCAATCGGGAGACCAATAGCCGCTCAATTTATGGGTGATGAAACAATCCTATTGTTTGAGTTTGTTTTAACTGATGAAGGCGTTAGAGTTTCATCCGAAAAACATTATCAATTGGTACATCCTGATGATTTATCTGACAGCGAAGTAAAAGAGCTTAACTAGATTGCTTTACATATATTTAAATGTATGTAATAATAGGTAATATGAATACATACAGACCGAATGAATTTGCTAAACTTATCGCTAAAACAACGAACACATTACAACGTTGGGATAGAGAAGGTATTTTAAAAGCACATCGAACGCCAACTAACAGGCGTTTTTATACGCATGACCAACTTTCTCAAATTCTAGGAATAAAAGAAGATAAGCGCATTGCAATAAGTTACTGCCGCGTTTCTAGTCCTAATCAAAAAGATGATTTAATCTCGCAACAAAAAGCAG
>DYNN01000184.1 GCA_020721045.1 Thiomargarita sp.
TTTTTTGAAATTACCCATGCTGGGGCAGGTTGATACGGGGCAGGTTGATACAGTGAGCATTGTATCAACCTGCCCCGCCACTATATCAACCTGCCACAAGCTATTTTAATATTATTTATAATACTATTAATAATATCTTGTCTGTTGTTGCATATGTTGTATATTGTTTTATTGTTTTATGTGTTTTAAGGCCACCCCTACCCCATCCCCAACCCATTCCGCTTGTAACACAAAATAGAGAAGTCCCTGTTTTAGTAGAGTGTAATCCCCGGGCCAAACGGACACTTTAACTGTCACAAATGGTATCAATGGAAAGCTTAGTGTCTCTACTCTTTAAAAGTTTTGTTTTCATAGCAATATCCCTGTAATCATATGTGCAAATTAGCATTGCGTGACGTCACTCTCGTTTTGTCGTTTTTCCTTTGAAAAGAATGAAACAAGAAATAGCCATAAGCTGACATAGTTCAACCAAACAATAATTTAAAATAGCCATGCCAAACATAAGTATGTCTTTTATTTATTACTTTTATCTTTACATATCAGCAATGAAGAAAATGGCAGTTACGGACAACACATTTGAAACAACTAATTTGCATGAAAATAAATCCTGTTTATGAAGATTAATTTTTTTCAGTAGCCTATGTGATATGATCATTGCACCAAACATTGATGACATTTTGTACAGACATTTCTTCTAATAAAATGACTAATTATACATTTGTTTAGTAGCTGGTTGCCATGGAAATAGCAGTTATAACCGCATCAAATGTGCTTAAAAAAGGAATTTAGAATTGAGCACTGCATTCAAAGAGTAGATTTTCTTCCCTTTTAGCTCAGAGGACACGTGTAGCATCCCTTATGAACAAATAAGAATTTTATACCAGAACAAAGATGCTATTTAAATCTTGTCTGCTTTTACATTGTATGTTTAATGCACAATTAAGAGCTCTGCAGGCATCAAAATAATCTTTTGTAAAATGTTTCCTCCTAACAATTGAGTAAAAATGTTGGAAACGTTTAGTCGACATGTGGTGTGAACAGATATATTTATGAACAGATATGCCACTATGACCTTAAGTCAAAGTCAAGGTCAAAGGAACTGACAAAGTGTCAAAAATATATTTTAATTTAGAAAAATAACTAGTTCTCTACCTATTTTCTGAAATAGACCAGGTATCAAGAAATGTTTTTTGTTTTGTTTTTGTTATTATCTTGTAGTGCGTATTTTGAGGTATATGACTTTACATTAAGGTCAAGGTCATAAACGGTAGGCTTAAATGCTTAAAAAAAATATAATTAAGAAAAATTCTAGTTCTAAGACCTTTTACAGGTAATACAAATTTGGAAGAAATATAATTAGTTTCACTATAGTGGTTTTTCCTATGTGACCTTGTGTGAAGATCAAGGTCATTAAAACAGAACAAAAATTACTTGTCATACAAACATGATACAGTTTTAAACACAGCAGAGACTACAGACACAGATTTTAGTACATGAATATTAAAACATAATTCTACCCACTTTAAAACTGTCATATCACTTGATTTGGAAAGGTCAAGGTCACCAGATGTGAGGAGCAAAATTCAGCATGTTGTATGTGATTGTGTTGTGCTTACTGTGGCATCATTGTGTGTAGTTATTTAGAATCTTAAAATACACGCACATATAAACTTAATTACCTTTCAAAGACATAGTAAGGCCATGTCATTGTCAAGGTCACTCAAAGGTCAGTGAGAAGAATACATGTGTAAAATAAAAAATAATCGCAGACAACTCTAGACTTTATTATTGCATATTAATTAACCTCTAGGGCGAAGGGTTCAGGGGTGGTTTAAGGGGTGGGGGTGGAGCTGTTAAATTTAAAGGAAACCTCGAAGGTTAGTTTTTTTTATTTAATAAGTGGTCTTTTACCACACTGCTGTTAAACTAATTTGCAGTGAGTTCAGATGACATAAAGCCAAGATTTGTTTCTTCTTAAATACATTGAAGATTGTAATAAAATATTATAGATCATATTACTGCAGTTACAGTCATCCCAATGTATAAGCACTTTAGTAAGATCTTCTTGTGACCTTGACCTTTTGAAGCTTGTGACCCTAAGTCGTAAATGAATTCACTGACGATGCTGTACGTAACCACGCTTCATACTGAAGCAAAACGGAGTCCAATAAGCTGAATAAAACACATTTGATTCTTCGTCAGTGACCTTGACCTTCTAACAAAGTCAGTGATGTGTTATTTGTATGGAAAGTTAGCATTGTCAAATTACACTCATATCTACTTGACCTTAGCATGACCTTGACCCTATTCAAAGAATCCCCACTCCATCCCTACCCTATATTCCAATTTTGGTGCGAAAAGGCTCATTCCTTTAGCCACTACAGGCAAAATCTCCCGTGACCTTGAAACTTTCATGACCTTGACCCCATCAAAAGATTCTACACACCACATGCATCATATATTTCAAATTTGGTGTAAATAGGTCAATCTGTTAAGCCACAGTTCTGATATATAGAAAATTCCTCCTGTGGCATTGACCTTTGTGTGACCTTGGCCCTGACCCCAACAAAACGATTCTGTACTCCACCCCCACCCGATAGCCTAATGTTGGTGCAAATAGCTCCATTAGTTTTGTCATTATGCCTGTTTCCCTTTAGCGTTGTATCAGGTGCAATCACCTGGTCCTGTGAATCAATCACTCATTCAGCATGACCTTTGGTAAATATCTTATTACAGAAATATGTTATAGTTGTGCTGTGTTCTTCAAT
>DYNN01000017.1 GCA_020721045.1 Thiomargarita sp.
CATACCCGCTGAAAAACCGACAAAGGCTTCTAATTGAAAATGAATATCAAATTGGGTTAATTGCGTCTTAAGATAACCCCATTGATCTAGTAAATCTGCATGACCAAGCGTTTCAGCACTTATATCTCCAGTGACAATAGGTTCAATAGACACATCCCCTGCTACCATTCGATAAAATTCTGTTTTTAGATTGGGAATAAATCTAACCTTTCCACTAACAGAACCTTGTAAATGAATATCTTCAGTAAGAGATTTCTCAAATTCTAAGGATGGAGAAGTGATTTTCCATGAATTAGTTTGTGGATCAAATTCTGCCCCCATCTCAACGGTGGCTGAAGCATCTGCTGATATGTTTGCCTCAATTGCACTGGAAGCTGAAGCATCTATAATAGCGTCAACTGTAAGAATATTACGTTGGTAAACAGGTACACCCCCAATCAAATAACGCATGGTAAACACTTTTTTACCACCAATAGCACGAATTTCCTTATGCACAGAATCAGAGGATTTAAAATTGTAGTTTACATCTAAGTTCGCATTTAACTGCCCTTTTACCTTTAATTTTCCTCTAGTTAAAATAGGTCCTGATTCTCCCATTTTCCAACCAAAACCAATTGCGACAGAGGGTTGAAAGCTAATACTTGTTTTAATTTCAACTTCTTCAGTACTGTCTCGTACACCACGTTTTGTTGTGTTCTCTGTATCATCAATTTGTTCAGCAACTAAAACATCATCTTGCCAACGCATCACCGTATATTGACCATCATTACGAATAGAACGTGAAGTTCTGACACTTGCTTGCCGATCCGCTCGACGCGCTTCAGCGTTAACATCAAACAAGGTGATTTCAGAATTGATCTCTCCTTGTTCAATAATATCAGTGAGTTCTGCTTCATTAGTTTGAACGATGAATCCGCCAGCGACAGGAATGATTGAATCCACTTTACGTAAATAAGTTTCATCTCCAACGTTAGCAAACAACACACTGCCTGTTTCAGGGACAGTACCACCATCAGAGTAAATAAATTGCACACCATCTGTAGTTGTTGCGTTGTCTAATCCTACATCTTTGTCTTGAATAAATCGTGTGGTGTTACTGAGAATGATTGAATCAGTAAATGTGGTAAAAGTACGATAATCTTGATTTTCACTTTGGTTTCCTTGTTGATCAAAAGCAATAATCAATACGTTGTAAGTTTTGCCAGCATCAAGCTCTGTAATTTCTACTTGATGTTGACCTATTACAGTACTGCGTAGAGTGTTAGTAGAAGGTATAAAGTTAGCTTGTTCTGATAGATGAACTTCATAACGCATGACATCTGCTGTTGTTGAATCACTCAATGAAGGTAACCATGCTAATGAAACTCTATCTGTGTTGGTAGGAATTAACTGTACTAACTTTGGAATAGATGGTTTTGGGTTATTTGCGCCTGATGTAGTAACAATAATAGGTACACTGGTATAAACAATAGAACCATTTGCTAAACGATACCCAATAAAATAATAACTTGCACTGGTATCATTGGGTAATTGTTGACCTATCTTATCTTCCATTAACATAGTGTTTTGTAAAGTCACACTACGTTTGAATGGATTTTCAGCTAATTGTGGCATCCATACGCTTGCATCACTATACAAATCGAGATTGTGCATATTACCTGCATCATCAAGCGTAAAATATGCCGTGTCCATTCCACCATCAAATGGAGGTAATAACTCAATAGCAATGACATACAATAAATCTGCTTGTTTTCCTACATCTGCTGGATCAACAGTGATTTGTCCTTGCGTCTTTACATAACTAGAAGGGATCGTTTGAAGAAAAGTATGATAATTGTTACCATCAGTAGATACACCACCGGAGAAATGAGTGTTAGTACTGATAAATTGTCCAGTATTGTTAAGAGCTATGCCTGATCCGAGCTCAGGTAATTCAATAGAATTTGGTATTGTAGTATTTTCATTATTAGTGAAAGTAACTTTGCGGATGCGATTATTTGGGAACTCCGCAATATAGAGATTACCATCATTATCAATAGTTATACCATAAGGATAGATTTGGGCATTAGTAGCTGTTCCACCGTCTCCACTAAAACCACATTTACCATTTCCTGCCACAGTAGATATAATACCTGTTGAACTAACTTTACGAATGCGACAGTCTCCCGAATCTGCTATGTAGAGATTACCATTATTATCAACTTCAATATCCCTAGGAGACACAAGTTCGGCATTAATGGCTACCTTACCGTCTCCACTAGAACCACTTTTCCCATTCCCCACTACAGTAGAGATAATACCATTACCATCTACCTTACGGATACGATGATTACCACGATCAGCAATATAGATGTTAGCCTTACTATCAATGGCTATTTCACTAATACCAGAAAATAACGCGTCAACAGCGGGTCCGCCGTCGCCACTAAACCCAGATTCACGTGGGACAGAGTTTCCATCACCATATATCTCTCCAGCAACAGTAGATACAATATTAGATATATCTACTTTGCGGATATGATCGAAAAACTCAGCAATATAAACATTACCAATGTTATCAATAGCTACTCCTTCAATTTGATGAAACTTCGCAGCAGTTGCAATTCCACCATCGCCAACACCATAGCTATTGAGTGTTGAGGAAACATTACCAACCCCAATTATGGTAGAAATAATTCCACCAGAGTCAACCTTGCGAATGCAGTAGTTATCTCTATCCGCAATATATAGATTATTATTATCATCGACCGCTACCCCGCTTGGATTATCAAGTTTGGCACTGATGGCTAGACCACCATCTCCACCAAAGCCACCAAAACTAAAACCACTAATGGGACCGGCTGGACCACTCCCAGCCACAGTGGAAATATTACCCTTTGCATCGACTTTACGAATACGTTGGTTGCGTGACTCAACAATATAAAGGTTGTTTACACTATCAATTGCTACATCAACGGGACCATTAAATTGAGCATTGATAGCTAATCCGCCATCGCCACTAAAACCAGCAACACCATTTCCTGCTACTGTCGTAATAATGCCTTCATCAGCATAAACACTGATCCCAAAGCAATTGAGTATACTCAATAAAAAAATATATTTAACCCACTTCATAAAATAGTTCCTTTCACTATTGGACGAAGATTCATTGTAATACTGTTATATATGAAAAGTATAGTTGTAGAAGGTGAAATTAATATCCCTGTAAAGAATCCACTAAATCAGTAATCTATAGGAAGCGATAGCGTCATACACCATTTCCATGTGTGGCAACTGCTTAATTCAACCCTCATCTTGCCATTTTAAACGTGACTATGACAGATAAAATGGAGTATGATCATAGTCATTAATGATTTTATTACCCGCTCGAGATCAGGAGATTAACCTATGAGTAAAAAATTTGTTTATTCTTTCAATGACGGTGATGGCAAAAACAAGCATTTATTAGGTGGTAAAGGGGCTAATTTATGTGAAATGACTCAAATTGGTCTAAATGTACCGCCAGGATTTGTTATCACTACAGAAGCTTGTTTGGCTTATCTTGATTCAAAAGCCTTGCCTGATGGATTAATGGATGCGGTTAAGCAACAAATTAAAGAAGTTGAACAAGCCTCTGGGCGCGGTTTTGGTGATCCCGAAAATCCGTTGCTGGTGTCTGTGCGTTCTGGTTCTGCGATGTCAATGCCGGGTATGATGGATACTATTCTTAATTTGGGCTTGAATAAGGATACTATTAACGGTTTAATCAAACATACCAGTAATACTCGCTTTAGTTATGATGCTTACCGTCGTTTTGTCCAGTTATTTGGTAAAGTTGCTTTAGGTGTGCATGATGAAAAATTTGATGCTATTTTTGATGAAATTAAAAAGCGCACCGGTGTCACTGCAGATGTTGGTTTGGGGGCTACTGAGTTGAAAGAAGCTTATGAACGCTTTCTGCAAACCGTTAAAGAAGAAACTGGACGTGCATTCCCAGAAGACGTTTATGAACAATTAGAAATCGCAATTAAGGCTGTGTTTAATTCATGGACAGGTAAACGCGCTATTGACTATCGTCGTGAATTTAATATCACGCCCGCAATGGCAAATGGTACAGCCGTCAATATTGTTGCTATGGTTTTTGGTAACATGGGTAATGATTGTGCGACTGGTGTTGGTTTTACCCGCGATCCGGGTACTGGTGAAAATAAAATGTACGGGGAATATTTGGTCAATGCGCAAGGTGAAGACGTGGTTGCCGGTATTCGTACTCCAAAACCGGTGCAAGAAATGGAAACAGAAATGCCAGAGATGTATAAGCAACTGGTTGATTTAAGAAATAAATTAGAATCACATTACCACGAAGTACAAGATTACGAATATACGATTGAAAAAGGTATTCTGTACTGTTTGCAAACCCGTAACGGTAAAATGAATGCCGCTGCCATGGTACGCACTTCTGTTGAAATGTTTAATGAAGGATTAATTGATAAACGACAATCTTTATTACGCGTTGATCCTAAACACTTGGAGCAATTACTACATCCGCGTTTAGACCCACATGGTACTATCCAACCGCTCGCACAAGGTTTGCCCGCTTCTCCGGGTGCCGCTTCTGGTCGATGTGTATTTGACGCTGATCAAGCTGAATTATCTGGTAAACACGGTGAAAAAGTGATTTTAGTCCGTGAAGAAACTAAACCAGAGGATATTCATGGTTTCTTTGCTGCACAAGGTATTTTAACCAGCCGCGGCGGTAAAACTTCTCACGCTGCTGTTGTTGCTCGTGGCATGGGTAAAGCCTGTGTTGCCGGTGCTGAAGGCATCAGTGTTGATACGCGTTTGCGTCAAGCGGTTGTGGGTGATGTCACTTTACGTGAAGGCGATATCATTACGATTGATGGTAGTACAGGTAATGTCTATCTAGGTGAAATTCCTACGATTCCACCTAAGTTCTCAGAAGAATTAAAAACCTTGTTATCTTGGGCAGACAGTGCCGCACAATTGAAAGTGATGGCAAATGTTGATACGCCTGAAGCCGCTGAAAAAGCAGTAGAATATGGTGCAATGGGGATTGGTTTATGTCGCACTGAGCGGATGTTTAATGCAGTTGATCGTTTACCGATTGTGATTGACATGATTTTAGCGCGTACGCCAGTAGAACGCGAAGCCACATTACAACGTTTGTTACCGATTCAACGCCAAGATTTTAAAGAATTATTTACTGTAATGTCGCCACGTCCAGTCACCGTGCGTTTGTTAGACCCGCCTATGCACGAATTCTTACCCACTGAACAGCAACTGATTGATGATATTGATGCTTTACGTCAATACCGTATTATTGTAAAAGGACGTGCCACCGCATTAAACACTATACACACGACTACGCCATTACCAGCACCTTTTAACGAAATTAGCGAAGAATTGGTCAATACTGCGATTTCTAAAAAAGAACAAATGTTGCGTAAAGTCCGTGAATTGTATGAAGTTAATCCTATGTTAGGACATCGGGGCGTACGTTTGGGTATTACCTATCCCGAGATTTACGCCATGCAAATTCAAGCAATTTTAGAAGCGGCTGCTGAATGTGTTAAGGAAGGTATTGAAGTGCATCCGGAAATTATGGTGCCTCAAGTTATTACCTCGCAAGAATTGAAGCATGTCAATAAAACGGTAACGGTAATTCATCAAAGGGTGGAAAGTCAACATCGAGTTAAACTTAATTTCAAATTCGGTACGATGATTGAAACTGTACGCGCTTGTATGAGATCACCACGTTTAGCCGAAGTAGCAGAATTTTTCTCCTTTGGTACCAACGATTTAACGCAAGCAGCTTTCTCATTTTCTCGTGAAGATGCTGAAAATAAATTTTTGCCGTTATACAATGAATCTGGTATTTTGCAAGACAATCCCTTTGAAGTCCTAGATGTCAATGGTGTCGGTCGTTTAATGCAAATGACAGTTGAACATGGTAGAAAATCACGTCCTGGTTTAAAAGTGGGTATTTGTGGAGAGCAAGGCGGACATCCAGCTTCAATCCGTTTTTGCCATCATATTGATTTAGATTATGTTTCTTGTTCAGCACCGCGTGTACCTGTTGCACGTTTAGCCGCTGCTCAAGCTAAATTGTTGGAAGACAAATATTCTATTCCTGAATAAGTGAACGTTTGAGTTAGATAAGGTGGGCGAAAATAGTGCCCACCATTACTAACGCTTTATTTTTGTTTGATTTTTTAACTTCACATACATCATCGCAGTCATCAAGGCATCGTTAAACGCATCATGTTTACCCAAAGCTGGAATTGCTAAATCGGCTAAAATTGCATCAAAACGTAAATCAACATAAACTGGATTGAGCACATCTTGTTTTTTGTCATAATATAAGCCAGACACTTCAATACATTGATTAGGCAAAGAAAATCCTAATATTTGCTTAATATATTTGTTAATCATTGCAACATCAAATTCTAAGTAATAACCTACCAACGGACGTGAGCCAATAAATTTTAGAAAAATCGCAATCGCTTGTTCTAATTCTAATCCGCCTTCCAAATCACAATGACGTAATTGATGTACTTTAATGCTTTTTTCGCTAATAAGCGTATTAGGGCGAATAAATAATTCTAATCGTTGACTTGCAAGAACTTGATTATCTTTAATTTTTACCGCGCCAATAGAAAGTAATTCGGCTTTTTTAGGATTCAAATCTGTCGTTTCACAATCAAAACACACCAATTCATCTGTCGGATATTGATTTGAAAATAAAGTATCAAAAATTTTATGACTTAATTGCTTACGACTTCGCCATTTTTGGACCAAACTGACCATTAACTCACCAAATTTAATTTAAAGTGATAAATAATGAATTTCTTTAATTCGTTGACGATTTTTAAAGAATCTTTGAGTAAATCGCGTTCTAATTTATTGAGTTGACTAGGAATAATAAAATTGTCGTAGGCTTCATTAACTTCAACTTTCTTCAACTCAAATTCTAAGCGCAAGGTAATCATAAAGGCTAATGCTTCAATCAATTCATGCCCGAAAGTTTTATCAAAAATACCCCTGTCAACCAACACTTTAATCCGTTCTATCGTACTGTTTTGTGGAATTTTATACTCTAATGCTAAACTGCGTACACCGTGCACAATGGGAAAAATACCGCCTTTTTTAATATCTAATAAATGACCTTGTTGCGATTTTTTAACGATAAAATTAGCAAACCAATTTAATGGGGTTTCAAATGCTAAAATCGGTTTAGCAAAATAGGAGAAAAAGGCTTGATTATCAGTTAATCGTTCAAACAAGTAATTTTTAGCCTCTTTAAGTAATTCAGGGTCTCCGGCGACCACTAAAGCATCACAAAAAATTGCCAAATTCATTAGCGGTTCTTTTGTATGCATAACCCATTGATAAATTTCATCTTTAAATTCTTTAAGTGATTTACACCAGTAAGCATTATTCACCATGATTTGACCCGAACAAGGCGGATAACCAAAGTCATTTAAAATATTGGTTAATTCTTGTGTAATGGTCGTTAAATTGTTTAAAGTGAAGCCGTCACGCAAAATAATTGCATTATCTTGATCGGTCTTTAGAATTTGTTCGCCTCGCCCTTCACTACCCATCACTAATAGACAAGAATTTTTAATTAGTTCTGGTGGTGCGATTAAATCGTATAATTTCTTGAAAACTTGACGATTTAATTCGCTGACTAACTGCATAATATAGCCGATTTTTACCCCTTTGGATTGCAGAGCTTGAATCATTTTGGTGAGATTTTGACTGGCTAATTTTAATTGTTCTGGCGTAGTCGCACGTTCAATTTGTACAGCAACCAAACGGGTATGATTGGAAAAAAAGCTTAATAAATCAATCTGTTCTAATACACCATAAATGTCACCATTTGCACAAACGAGTAAATGTTTAATATTGTGTTTGGTCATCAATAATAGAGCATGTAACAAAAAATCGTTAATATTCATGCTAATCAAATTATAGGTGGCGATATTATCTATACATTCATCGATAGAATATCTTTCTAATACCACATGATCGCGTAAATCCTTATCAGTCACGATACCGATATTATCGTCTCGACGAATTAAAATAAAATTGGCTTTGTGATCACTCATGATTTTAACGGCATTAAAAACAGAAGTTTCTTTTTCTACCCATAAAGGCGGATGAATATAGGCATCACTGACTTTTGCCACCAGTAATGAAGCTAATTCTTTGCTGTTTCTCTGTTCAATAAGTTGATTAATGCGGGTGGAAAGATTTTGGTAATAAAACTCTTCAAAACGATTATTTTGTCGAATGAGGTCTAAAAATATCTTTTTGGGTAGTAAATAGCAGATGAGTTCTTCTTGAACGATAAAATTGTTTTTATTTTTTCCTTCTAATAATGCCATGGCATCAAACGAATCTTGCGAGACATATAATGAGATGGTTTCATCATTTTTGTTATTTTCTTTAACTGCACCTTTAATAATAATATAGAGATGCTTGGGTGATTTTCCGCCTTGTACGATCAAGCATTCACCGGCTCTAAAATAGCCAATGTCCATAGATTGGGTGACAATGTCAAGTTCGTTGGAATCAAGTCGATCGAAAGGGGGAATTTCTGAAATGAAACTGCGTTGTTCTAATAAACTCAAGGATGTTTCCTGCTTAAAAATAGAGATAACACCTATGGCATTATCTCTAAGTTTAACAAATAGTTAATTACGCATAAACTGAATTAATGGCTTGCACCTTCTGCACCAATACCTGTTTGACAACGGAGATTTTGTGCTTCGTAAGCAGCTTTGTCTTTGGCAGCTCGCTCGCTATTATCAGTAATAGAAAAGAACCAAATGGCAACAAATCCAGCGACCATAGAGAAGAGCGCAGGATATTCATAAGGGAAGATGGCTTTTGTAAACCCGAAGGTTTTTACCCATACAGCAGGTCCAATCACTACGAGTACAAAGGCTGTGATAAGACCAATAAAACCACCAATGGTTGCACCTCGTGTAGTTAAGCCTTTCCAGTAAATTGATAAAAATAATACTGGGAAGTTAGCGCTGGCTGCAATAGTAAAAGCTAAATAAACCATGAAAGCTACATTTTGGTTTTGGAATTGAATACCCAAAATAATTGCTAAAATACCTAAAGCAATTGTCGCCATCTTAGAAATTCTAATTTCATCGGCTTCTGTGGCAGTGCCTTTTTTAAATACATTGGCGTATAAATCATGGGAAACAGCTGAAGCACCGGCTAAAGTTAAACCTGAAACTACAGCTAAAATGGTAGCAAATGCAACGGCTGAAATAAAACCTAAGAATAAGTTACCGCCAATCGCATGGGATAAGTGTATGGCGGGCATATTGGTGCCTCCAATTAACGCTCCTTTGGCAATATCACCATCTACTAGGTATTGTGGATTTTGAGAAACAAACACAATTGCACCAAATCCAATAATAAAGGTTAAAATGTAAAAATAACCAATAAAACCTGTAGCATAAAATACTGATTTTCTAGCTTCTTTTGCGTCAGCAACGGTGAAAAAACGCATTAAAATATGAGGTAAACCCGCTGTACCAAACATAAGTCCTAAACCTAACGAAATCGCAGAGATAGGATCAGAAATCAATACCCCAGGTGCCATTATTTTTCCACCTTCTTTATGTATTTCAGTCGCTTTTAGGAACAAGGCTTCAAAACTGAAATCAAAATGCTTTAGCACTAAAAATGCCATCAAGGTAGCACCGGTCAAAAGCAAACCAGCTTTGATGATTTGTACCCAAGTTGTGGCTAACATGCCGCCAAAAGTCACATATAAAATCATTAAAAAGCCAACTAGCACAACTGCCATCCAGTAATCTAAACCAAATAATAATTGAATTAATTGACCTGCGCCCACCATTTGAGCGATCAGATAAAATAAAACAGTGACTAAAGACCCACAAGCTGCCATTGTACGAATGGGTTTTTGTGATAAGCGATAAGAAACAACGTCGGCAAAAGTGTATTTACCTAAATTTCTCAATTGTTCTGCAATCAAGAATAACATGATGGGCCAACCGACTAACCAACCAATTGAGAAAATTAAGCCGTCATAGCCTTTGGTATAAACCATTCCCGAAATACCTAAGAATGACGCGGCTGACATGTAATCGCCCGCCATTGCAAGCCCGTTTTGAAAACCTGTGATTCCACCGCCAGCTGCATAAAAATCTTTCGCAGTTTTAGTCCGTTGTGCTGCCCAATAAGTAATAAATAGCGTTGCACTCACAAAAGCTAAGAACATGATGATGGCATGCATATTCATACCTTGCTTTTCAACATCACCACCAAGATCGCCCGCCCCAAAAACGCTGCCAGTCGCCAAAACAGTGGTCATTGCAAAGAGTGAAAACAGAATAAAATTTCTCATGCTTATTTTACTCCCTCTTTAATTTCTTTAGTTAATTGGTCAAATTTGGAATTAGCACGCCACACATATATGCCTGTTAATAAAAATGAGCTCACAATTACCAACACACCTATTGGAATGCCTACTGTAGTCAAACTGCCTTCTCCAAGTGGTGCGCCTAAAAAGCTAGGAAAATAGGCAATGAGTAAAATGAAACCAAAGTAGATAATACAAACCAAAATGGATAACACCCAAGCTAAGAAACTACGTTGCGAAACTAGCTCATGATACTTAGGGTCACTTTTTATCTTGTCAACAATATTCTGTTGCATTGTTTTTTCTCCTTTACCGTATTAATTTATTTTATTTACAGCGTATTAGTTCTATTCCATCCTTAGTTAATGGATTTTTTACTGCAAGCTAGCAATTGTAATTGTAAATAAACCAAACTGCTAGCTATTCAAAAAGCATTTCACTAAATTACACTATTAATCAGAGAATTTTTGGATAAAAAATATAAATATCATAATCAATTCTACTTTATATTTATAGACTTAGCATACATAAAAGGACTAAATGATTTCTATATAATTTTTTTCAATAACACTTATATAAAATGATTGGAAAGCAGTTAATAATTTAAAATGTTTTAATCCATCGGTTACAAGAAGACGGCACGACGGATAAAGCGTTCAAGATAAGGGAATTAATTAACGGTAATGCAATTGCCCTAGTTCAAATAATTTGACACTATAAATCAATAGTTATAGAATAACTAATTCAATGTAGAAATTTCTAAAATTTGCGCCCGTAGCTCAGTCCGGATAGAGCGTTGGCCTCCGGAGCCAAAGGTCTCAGGTTCAAATCCTGTCGGGCGTGCCACTTTATCCAGTCTCTATATCATCATTACAGACTGTTTTATGACAAATACATATCCCTCTTTCAAACAACACTATGTAAGTTCTTTTACCAATATGTTACGTTGGCATCAGCTTGATGAACTGTGGAAAAACGTAAAAAATAACGCTGAAGGTTGGTATATTTATTTAATTGGTGATACCGTACCTGACACTGCTGTTACGTCAGAAGAACTTTATCAATTTATTCAAGAAATTGACGAATTATTGCATCGTGAACATGATTATGATTATTGTGGCATCGTATATGCGGACAATAAGGAATCGCCATTGATGATTAAGATATTTGATCCCTCCAATTTAGGTTCAGCCTGTGGTTGTTCTGGTCAAGTTATTCCACCACGCTGGTTACTTACGCGCATTCCGCCTGAAGCTATTATCGATGACACTATCATTCCTGCAAATCGCATACGTTGGTGGCAGCGACTGTTTCGGCGATAGTACCCTCACCTTTCAAAGCACATTATGAAAATTTTACCATTAGAATTTGCTGCTTTCGGACTTTTTACTCAAACAATCAAGGCAAACGCATTAAAACTCGCCTGAAAAAAGAAAGTTAGAAATAATCCAATTTGAATTTCTAATCAGGAATATCCACGTGAACACGAACATTATAGAACACTTTTCATCCCTGCAAGACCCACGCATAGAGCGAAAGAAATTGCGTGCGTTAATGGATATTATAGTTATTTGCGGAATTATCAGTTGTCATAAATAATCGTAGCCCTCTTCACATGGTAAGCGCATGGGCTAACGAAAGTCATTTGGTTTTAGGGCAAGAAGCCACTGATAGCATTGCTGGAATTAGAAGGTTGCATTGTCACCATTGATGCAATGGGTCGCCAACGGAATATTACGAAACAAATCATTAACCAAGATAGCGACTATTCAATTGGGCTAAAAGGCAATCAAGGTTTATTGCATGCAGAATTCGCAAAGCAAGCTGGAGTAATACTTACCGCGCTAAACTTGTGTTTGGTCTAAAGTTTTAATGCGTTTGCCTTGAGTTGATTCTTGACATTTTTAATGTATTCACTGAAAAACATCAATACTAAGTTTGACATCAAGGTCATAATAATTATATCATTACGCGCTTATGTCAAGAGACTTACCAGCATCAATTGAACCATTGCATCTTGCTAAAATAGGAATGACTTTAACAGGCTCTCTTCCATTGGTAAAAATGGAAAGAATTAAAGAAAGTCTTTGTGATTCTCACGGCGAGGTTTATATTCATTGGTCATTTTTCCAAGATGATCAACGTCGTTCTGTTATTCAAGGAAAAATACACACTCAATTGCTATTACAATGTCAGCGTTGTTTACAACCAATGACTTATCAAATAGATGCGCCTGTTGCACTGATGATAGTAAGCAATGGTACGGAACCGGATGATTTACAGATAGAATATGAAATGCTTGAACTCACAGATACCTCCATTTCTTTGCTGACTTTGGTTGAAGATGAACTGATTTTGGCATTACCTCTTGTGGTTATGCATGAACACTGTCCTAACAATAAGTTTGTCAATGCATCATCAGAAGATTTAACTTATAACCCTTTTCATATACTAACAAAATTGAAACAATAATCGTTTTTTGTTAGGTAATTACGCAACGAGATTGATACTATGGCTGTTCAACAAAATCGTAAAACCTCTTCTAAACGTGATATGCGCCGCTCTCATGACGCATTAACTGCCCCTACTTTGTCAACTGACCGGACAACCGGTGAATTACATCGTCGTCATCACATTACGTCAGACGGATATTATAGAGGACGTAAAGTGTTAAATGTGAAGGTAGATTAAAACTTTGGAACCGCGCATTGCGCTGGATGCGATGAGTGGCGATCATGGTCCTGCTGTCATTGTCCCAGCAGCACTTCACGTTCTGTCGACAAACGATGATATACGTCTCGTTTTAGTTGGGGATCAAAACATCCTCAACGAAATGGTGGGAAAACAACCGGATCACATTAAACGGCGTTTATTTATTCATCATACTACACAAGTAGTGGCAATGGATGAATTACCTTCTTCAGCATTGCGCAATAAAAAAGATTCATCAATGCGTGTTGCTATTAATTTAGTCAAACAACGAGAAGTTGATGCTTGTGTGAGTGCAGGCAATACCGGTGCACTTATGGCAACAGCTCGTTATGTGCTTAAAACATTGCCCGGCATTGATAGACCCGCTATTATCACTGCATTACCTACAATAAAAGAAAATCATAATACACATGTACTTGATTTAGGTGCAAATATTGACACAACTTCTGAACAATTGTTTCAATTTGCTATCATGGGTAGTGTGTTGACTAAAGCTGTTGATAATATCTCTAACCCTCGTATTGGCTTGCTTAATATTGGTCAAGAGGAAATTAAGGGTAATGAAAACATCAAAGAAGCCGGGCGCTTGTTAGCAAATAGCAATATTAATTACATTGGATTTGTAGAAGGTGATGATATTTATAAAGGCATTGCTGATGTTGTGGTATGCGATGGTTTTGTCGGTAATGTCGCTTTAAAAACTACTGAAGGTGTTGCCAAAATGATCAGTCACTACCTTAAGCAAGAATTTAATAAAAATATATTGACTCGATTTGCGGGATTAATCGCGTTACCTGTACTTAACAGTTTGCGCCACAAAATCGATCCACGTCGTTACAATGGTGCGAGTCTTCTAGGATTACGAGGAATTGTCATTAAAAGTCATGGAAGTGCAGATATTCTTTCCTTTTCGCAAGCAATTAGGGAAGCAATCATTGAAGTGAAAAAAAATGTGCCAACTCGTATTAGTGATCAATTAGCCACCTTATTAGGTGAAAAAAGGCGTGATGGGTGAAATATTCTCGTATTATTGGCACTGGAAGCTATCTTCCAGACAGAATCGTAACTAATGCAGAATTAGAAACATGGGTTGATACGAATGATGCATGGATTGTCGAGCGTACCGGTATTCACGCAAGACATTTGGCGGCAGAAGGAGAAGGGACGTGTGACATGGCGTTGCAAGCGGCTAAACGTGCTTTGGAAATGGCTGCTTGTTCAGCGCAAGACCTTGATTTAATTATTTTAGCCACAACAACACCTGATCAAATTTATCCAAGTACTGCCTGCTTATTGCAATCACGCTTAGATAATCACGGTGCACCTGCCTTTGATGTACAAGCGGTTTGTAGTGGTTTTCTATACGCTTTTAGTATTGCAGATAAATTTATTAAAACCGGTGCAGCCAAGCGCGCATTGGTCGTGGGTGCAGAAACGTATTCTCGTATTTTAAATTGGCAAGACCGAAATACCTGTGTTTTATTTGGAGATGGTGCGGGTGCCGTTGTGCTTGAAGCGAGCGATGAACCCGGTGTATTATCAACGCATATTCATGCTGAGGGCTCTTTTAATCATTTGCTTTACGTGCCCGGTACTGTGGCACAAGGACAAATTCAAAACGGTGATGGTTTTACTAAGATGCATGGACAAGAAGTGTTTAAATTTGCTATTTCTGCACTCAGTTCTGTAGTTGAAGAAGCCTTAGTTACCAATCAGTTAGACAAAAGCAAAATTGACTGGTTAGTTCCTCATCAAGCCAATATTCGCATTATCAACGCCACTGCCAAAAAATTAAAATTACCGATGGAAAAAGTAATTGTCACCGTTACTGAACAAGGCAATACTTCTGCGGCTTCCGTGCCTTTAGCATTAGATGCTGGCGTAAGAGATGGACGAATACAACGTGGACAAACTCTGATATTAGAAGCTATTGGTGGTGGATTTACTTGGGGTGCCGCGTTGGTTAAATATTAAGTGGATGACTTTGGAATTTAAATTATGACAGACGTTGATAAATCCCATTCTCTAAATAAAATAATAATTCTTATATCAATTATATTAATAATGACAATTGGTGGAGGCGTTGGCTATTTCATTATGGTAAATAAACCCGATTTAAGTCAGTTTGATTTGGTGCGTGGCGAACAAATCTATAACAGTATTTGCATTGCCTGTCATTTACCCGGGCAATTTGGTGCCCCTAAAGTCGGTAATCATGCTGATTGGTCTCCACGTCTTGCCAAAGGATTGGATTCTTTATTTATTAGTAGTATCAATGGATTAAATGATATGCCGCCTCGTGGAGGTAATGCCAGTTTATCCGATGATGAAGTAAAAAACGCAGTTGCATTTATGGTTTCTAAATCTTGGTGGTAATGTTGTACAATTCGTTGATTTTACTAGCAACATGAATAATATTAAACTGTTGAAAAAAACGCTGTTGTCCTGCTAATCCTAAAGTTGCACGTAACGCATTATTATCATGTAGGTGTTGGATAGCATGAGCTAAGGCGGTAGCATCACCGATAGGAACTAATAAGCCAGTTTTTTCGGCTTCTACAACCCAAGTCACGCCTGATCCCATAATATTACTGGCAATAATTGCTTTGGCGTAGCGCATGGCTTCTAGTAACACAACTCCAAATGCCTCAGTGCGTTCTAAAGAAGGTAAACACAAACAATCTGCACTGATTAACAAGGCGCGTAGTTGCTTTTCTTCACAATAACCGAGCAATTTGACTTTCTCGGTTAAATTTAACTCTCTAATTAATTGTTCTAACAACTTTTTTTCTTCACCCTTACCAACAATAAACAATTGCACCTCACCTAATTGTGCGACTGCCTTAATCAATACCTCATATCCCTTATAATACGTTAATCGCCCAATTGCCAATAAACGCATCTTATTAGGTTGCCATTGTTGTTTCGCCCAAGTTTGCATGTCAGCAGTCGATTCTGGTAAACGGTTTAAATCAATTCCTAAGGGAATCACATGCGATTTTGCCTGCCAAGTTTGCAATGCGTGGCTTGAAGCAAGATAAGGTGGCGAAGTGGCAATGACTGCTTGCGCACGCGATAACAAACTTTGTTCAAAGGGTTTATATCCATGATAAGCAATTGATAAACCAGTATTTAAATTAGAGATGACATCTGAATGCCAATGTAATATCCACGGTAATTTTTTTGCCTGTGATGATAATAACGCCCAAAAAGCAGATGTATTAGGCAAATGAAAGTGTAAAATATCTGGTTGCCATTGTTTTATCGCATGATTTAACCAAAATGGAAAATGAGGACTGACGGGTGCGTACAACACTCTACCATAACTGGGCGTGCGATAAATGGTATGATTTTGATAAAATTCTGCTTGAATAGGGCGAAAAGGAGATGAAAAATCATGATCGTGCACTAATGCAGCTACTTGATTTCCCTGTGCTATTTGAGCAGTCATAAGATCAGCTAGGAAACTCTCCATTCCACCCGCAAAAGGCGGAAAATATTTTCCAATGTGTAAAATACGATACATGAGCGCATTATATCAAAATTAGCAAGTAAAATGATTTTCCCTAATTTTCAACACAAAGCTTATTATATTTGCTAATATAATCATATAACTATTTATGTTTAGATTGATACACAGGAATATTTTATGAAATTTTTACACTTGCTTATTATCATTACGGAATTATTAGGATTTAATGTATATGCGACTGATGAAAACACAAAAACACTTTGGGAAACAACGACAAATACGACAACTGATTTGTGGAATGAGTCAAAAAAAACTGTAGATAATTTAGTTGATACTTGGATGGCAAAAGAAGATGTTAATCAGCAATTACCTGAAATTTGGCAAGAAATTACTCCAAAACTGGATAAATTGTTAGTTTTAGAAGAGCAACATGAGCAACTGCCAGATGAAGCTTGGTTTGGATTGGATAAGAAGAAAAATCAAGTGAGTATTGAGCAATTGTTGGATGAATCTATTCTTATTTTAAGTAATTCACCTAACAATGAAATTAAATGGCAGATTCAATTGCTAGATGAAAAAATTGCCACAAGTAAAGCAAAAATTGACGAATATCGACGTGAACAAATCAGTGCACCGATGCAATCGCCTTGGAAAATGACTGTCGATGACTATAAGAATAAAATTAAAGAAACTCAACGTGAAGTTGAAAAATATGAATCTGAGATTAAACAGCATAAAATCAAATTTAACATGAGTTTAGCTGAAATGGGTTTGCAATTAACACCGGAACAAATCGATTTACTGTTTACCAGTGTTGTGGGTGATGATTTGATTCAAAGTAACGTCATTTATAATAATATTAAGCAAATCAGTGAAAAATTGGTCGAATTGGCTAAGAGTAGTGGCGAAGATTTAGATATTAGCAAACGCTACTACGGGCTACACACCATTTTGTTAGAAATTTTACTTCACATGCAACAAAATTTTATTAATAATATCAATCTACAATATTTACCAAAAATTGATAATATTGTAACTGAAATCAATAATGTCGCTGTGGTAACTCGTAATCTGCAAGAACAAATTCGTGATGAAACTCATCTGCAATATTTAAAAGCCAATCTCGCCGCTCAAGAATTGACATTAAATACGGCTAAATTATATCGCGAACATTTGTTGACGCAACGCAGTAAAATAGAAGTTGCACGATCTCAAACAATGGATGCATTGCAAGTTGCTCAAAATACTTATAAAACAGTCAAATTAAGCGGTGAATTACTTTCTTTATTACGCACAAATCAGAAAACCTTTGATATACTACTCAGCATTCAAATGCCTACACTGTTAATTTTTGAAAATCTACAAATGAAACAAGAGTTTGCAGCATTAACTGCGCAATTAAAAGACAAATAAGTGATCGATAAGCATGATGCAGTTTAATATTGGTATATGTGGCAGTCATCGCACGGGTAAAACGACATTAGCCAAAGCGTTAGCTGAAAAATTAGAAATTGATTTAGCAATTACATCTACCAGTGAAGTTTTTAAACAATATGGGTTAGACCCAGCGCAACCATTGGATTTTAAAAGAAGATTATGGATTCAACAACAAATTGTACAAGCGAGTGAACAAATTTGGCAACAATCATCAAATTTTGTGACTGATCGCACGCCACTGGATATGATTGCTTATACTTTGGCTGATATTCAAGGAAATACTCAAGTCGATTTTGTTGCATTACAAGCCTATATTAGTGATTGTTTTCGTGTTGCTAATAAATACTTTTCGCATTTTGTTATATTGCAGCCTGCTATTCCGTTGATTTATGAGGATGGAAAAGCTGCATTAAATCAAGCTTATATTGAACATTTAAATAGTTTAATTATTGGGTTGTGTCATGATGAGCGTTGCAAAAAAATATCATTTATAATTGAACGTAATATCACTCATTTGGATAAGCGCGTTGAATCGGTCAAACAATCGTTACTATGAATCATAAACAATGTTATCTCTTATTTTCACGTCTACAAGCACAAAATTCAAACCCTACGACTGAATTGCAATATTCAACACCCTTTGAACTACTGGTTGCGGTGATCTTATCTGCACAAGCCACTGACAAAAGCGTCAATAAAGTCACAGCCAATTTATTTAAGGTGGCTAATACACCTGCAGATTTACTTGCTTTGGGAGAAGAACGGCTTAAATCTTATATCAAAACTATTGGTTTATTTAATACTAAAGCACGCAATATTATCAAAATGTGTGATATATTAATTAAGCAACATCAAGGGGTTGTACCACGTCAACGAATTGATTTAGAAGCATTACCCGGTGTTGGAAGGAAAACTGCAAATGTTATTTTAAATACGGTATTTGGAGAAGCCACAATTGCCGTAGACACACATATTTTTCGCTTGGCAAATCGTACGGGTTTAGCGGTAGGTAAAACGGTGATTGAAGTTGAAAAACAATTACTTAAGAAAGTACCCAAAACATTTCAGCGTCATGCGCATCACTGGCTAATTTTGCAAGGTCGATATACCTGTACGGCGCGTAAACCCAAATGTGAGACCTGTATTATTGCAGATTTATGTGAATATACAGAAAAAGTATATTTTGCCAAGACAAAAACTTAAATAACCGTTTAATCATGCAGATCGCTCTTTTACAACTAATGAGCTAGTAAAAAAATTAAACTATTACCATACTCAAAATAATAATAAATTCGTCAAAATTGTGAGTTTAACAAATGAAACATCAATCAGGTTTTACGCTAGTAGAAATTGCCATTGTTTTGGTTATTATCGGCTTGCTATTGGGTGGCGTATTAAAAGGTCAACAAATTATCACTAACGCCAAAGTGAGTAATGTAGAGAAAGAATTCAATAGCGTAAGTGTGGCTATTTATAATTATCAAGATAGATACCGCGCTTTACCGGGCGATGATAAAAAAGCAGATACGCGATTTGGACTGGCGATTACCAAGAAAGGCAATGGAAATTGGAAAATTGATGGTGGTGTTTTTGACGTTTCCACCGGCGATTTTGAACCTCGCCTATTTTGGCTACATCTACGTAATGCAGGTTTGATTACAGGTCCCACCGACGATAACGGTTTAGAACAACCAATGAACTCTTTTAATGGTATTGTTGGTGTAGCTACTGCTGTGGCTAATATTCCAGGGCTTTTTGTTGGTTTTAGTAATATTCCACCCGATATCGCATCATTCATTGATACTCGTAATGATGATGGTACGCCTAATAAAGGTAGTGTTCAAGCAAGTGTAGGGACTACAACAGCCACTGATTACAAAGGTACTGGGCTTTATAGTATTTACTACGCTATGTAATCGCTGAAAATGAAAGCAGCAGAAATTTCTAAGTTGGAAATAGGATTGCAGCAATTACGATTAGATTTATCAGAAACGATGAAAAATCAACTGATTAATTATTTGAATTTGCTAGATAAATGGAATCAAACCTACAATTTAACTGCAGTTCACCAAAATGACAGATTAGTCAAACATATTTTCGACAGTTTGGTTATTTTACCCTATTTACAAGGGGATAGAATTGTCGATGTGGGTACGGGTGCAGGCTTACCTGGAATTGTACTGGCAATCGCACGTCCAGATTTACAATTTGTTTTGATTGATAGTAATGCTAAAAAAATTCGTTTTGTTAAACAAGTGATTATAGAATTATCTCTTTCCCACGTTACTGCAATTTGTACCCGGGTAGAACAATGGAAAACCGCTGATTCATTTACTAGTATTGTTTCAAGGGCTTACAGTCGATTAGCACAATTTTATTCACAAACCGCGTTACTGGCTACTTCAGATACCCGTTGGTTAGCCATGAAAGGGGCGATTGCAACTGACGAACTCGCTGAAGTGGCGAACCTTTCTATAGAAATCATTCCATTACAAGTGCCGCAACTCGAAGCAGTGAGAACACTGTGCATAATGACACAATTTAAAGAGAAGCACGGCTCAGCTTGAGTAATAAAAAAGTCAATATAAATCCAATCATTGCACCGCTAATATGGTGAATAAAGCTAATTTCCGCTATAGATAAATCAACTATCGTTTGCAAAATCAGTATGGTTGCTACCAATTTTAATGAACGATGAGCGACTTGTGCGCGTTGAGTACGCCATCCATATAGTGATAATGCACCCACACAACCCAATATTCCCATAATTGCACCCGACGCACCCACCACGGTAGTTATATCATTATGGGGTTGTATCCATAAAAAAATTAAATTAGCCCCAATCCCTGCTGTCAAATAAACGAGCAGATATTTAACAACTTTTAATCGCATTTCTACAAACGAGCCTAGTAAAAATAAAGCGAACATATTAAACAGTAAATGTACATAGCCATAATGTAGGAAAATTGACGAAATAGTTCGCCACCATTGTCCACCTTCCCAGACCACAACTGGAATTAATGAACCCAATTCGTATAATACGCGACCATTTTCGCTGCCGCCATAAAAAATTTCCAATGCAAACATGATCAAATTTGCTATTATCAACAAATAAGTAATGTATATTTTTTTGATCGCAATCGGTGCATTAAGATTAAATTTTTGTTCTAATTGAATTTCTACTGTAATAGCAGCTAATAATTGTTGTGCTAACGCGGTTAAAGTCACTGGTAAACGATGTTGTGCTAAACGTTGTGACGCGCTGTTACGTATGATAATGTCTTGGCTATTAATGAGTTGAGTTAAACGGAAACTTGCTTCGGTGGGTTGATTCGCTGCTAATTGTGCCGTTGCTAACCAAAAAGATTGTTGTTCTACAGAAAGTGATTTTAAATTATTGTGTTGCAACAAATGCTTAACCACATCGATTCTACCACAAAAAGCAAAGATAAATAAATGGCAAATTGTATTAATTTCTTGCAATGCGGGAGAATGTAAACGTGCTTGATGTCGTTGATAACACATTAACATTTCTTCCAAATAACCCATTTCACCCAATGCTCTGACATGGTAACTAATCAATGAAAGATAAAGCGGTTTATTTTGGCTATTTTCATCAGGAAAGTGCGTATGAATCCATTGTAAATACTTTTCCCATTGCCAAGAAAGCCGATAAAAATGCGTAGATAACAACATACTACCTACAGTTGATTTATTTTGATAACGCTCAAAAATAATCGCTGCTTGCTGCAAATTGCCTTGCATAGCCAATTCACTCATATTGATAAAATCACGATATTCTCGCCAATCAAAAAACGGATAGACATAACGCATAATGCCTAACCAACGGCGTGCTTGTGTAAACTGATTGTTATGAATCGCATTTTTTATTTTAGTAAACCCTAAATTGGGCAACAATAACAAAGTAATCCAAACAAATAAACCAATCGCACTGGCAAATTGTGGGACAGTCAAAACAGCAATACTCGTTACAATTAAAATAATTAGCGTCGTAACAACGAGACCTTTTTTTTCTACAGAATAGTAACGAATTGATTTTACTAAGATAGTAAATGCGGAAATGAAAATGATTAATAATATCAGTTTATCATTAATATCCATAAGTGATTTGCAATAATGTGGTAAAATTGGGTTAAATAATTGACGTTACGCCAATAAATCTGTTGATTTTGCTGTTTTCATTCCACGATCTTGCATTTCAATTAAAAATTGCTCACCCAACGCCTCAAATCCGGGTACTGACGACGTTGTATCTTCAATTAAGATGAGTTTGTGAATATTTTCCTCACCGATATTATCTGCAATATCTCTCACCGTATTTGCCACACAATGTGACAATGCTTGTCCAGAAATTGCAATTAAATCAGCTTGTTGTAAAGTTGCAATTAAATCAACATTCAATTGCGTTTTAGGATCAGCTACATCTGGTACATCAGCCTTGATTGCACTGTAATGTTCCGTCCAACAATTTGATCCTTTTAAGATATAATTAACTACCGCATAATTATTTTCCCATTGATTCAACACTGAAATAAGAGGCGCAACCACATTATGTCCGGGTTGCCCGATCAAACAATGTGGGGGCCAAATGGTTAAATTGTAACGTTGGTTATTTTTCAATGCCATCAAATAATTAAGCGCACGTTGTTGGCTATGTACATCGGTTGTTCGCCATTGGTTGGATAAAACCGCTTCCAAAGTAATTATTGTAAAAGGATCAGGATGTTGTCCTTGTGAATTTTGCCAAAAAATAGGGTGAGCGATATGTACCCAATGATGCGAATCTAACGTTACGTGAATTTGATCAATTTTATCAAGATGACGCTGTAACATAACCGCCAACCTTGCAACATCTTTATCCGCACCGGTGACAAACAATTGTCCATCAGGATGCGCAAAATCATTTTGTGGATCGATAATTAGAAACTGTATATTTACCATTGAAACTGCCTCATTCTCATTAAAAATTAAATTCCTACAAAGTATCACTAAGTAGTGACCAATCTACAACATCCATACGAATGGGTAAATCAGATTTGCTAAATTATGCAGACGAAAGTTCGTAGGCTAAATCGTAGCTTGCGAAAATCCAGCATTTTTAAATGATTAAAATTTTTATTCTAACGCAATCTAATGGGATTGATGTAAATATTGCATTGCTTTATTTAATTCGCCCGCTTGTAAGGAAGGTATTATTGTTAATGCCGTATCAAGTGCGGAATCAATTGCGATTTGTTCTGATAAAATCGGGGCATGTAATACATAATTGGTCACTTCACTACTGTGCGCGGGTCGTCCAATCCCTACACGTAATCGCAAGAAATCGTTAGTATTTAGATGAGCGATAATATCTTTTAAGCCATTATGTCCACCGTGTCCACCTCCTTGTTTTAAACGCGCAGTGCCCGATGGTAAATCTAGCTCATCGTGGACAATCAAAATCTCAGTTGGCATGATTTTATGGAAATGTATGAACGCAGCAACAGCTTGTCCACTGCGGTTCATAAAGGTTGCTGGTTTGAGTAACCACATCGAATTCACTTGACAAATTTCACCATGAAACTTGCTTTCTGGACGAAAGATGGCTCTATGTTGTGCTGCCAATCGCTCGATCAACCAAAAACCCGCATTGTGACGTGTTTCTGTATAGCGTGCACCTGGATTGCCCAAACCAACAATTAGCGTAATTGACACGCTTTTTTCACCTTATTTAGCATTATCTTCTGTTGTAGCAGCGGCTTCATCATCTTGACCACCACGTGCTATATGCACAGAAACAACGGGTAAATCATGTTCTGAATCGCCATGTGATAATGCAACTAATTCAACACCTTCTGGCAATTTCAAATCAGATAAGTGGATAGTATGACCCAGTTGCACATTGGTTAAATCAACTTCAATAAATTCAGGCAAATCTTTAGCTAAACAAAGAATTTCGATTTCCATCATTTGTTTGGAAATAGTTCCACCTCCTTGTTTTACGCCAACACAGATGCTTTCATTAAGGAAGTGCAAAGGGATATGCATATGGAGTTTTTCGGTTTCGCTAACTCTTTGAAAATCAGCATGTAACAATGTTGGATGATAGGGATGACGCTGTAAATCTTTAAGTACAGCTTTCTCTGCCTGCCCATTCACTTTGAGGGTTAATACATGTGAATAAAATGATTCGTGCTTCAGATGCTTCATCATTTCATTGTGTGATAAGTTCAGAGAAACCGGCTCTTTGCCCCCACCGTATAATATGCCGGGCATGACACCTGTGCGACGTAGGCGGCGGCTCGCACCTTTCCCCATATCTGTACGCAAGGTTGCATCCAATTCAAAATTTTCCATTAATATTACGCTCCAAAATTCCCATTTCGGGAAAGATACGAGTATCTTCCGCGACCAGAAGGTTTGATAATAAAAGATTTTTGTTTAATTTCGTGATTTGTCAAAACAGAAATAACCCGTAATTGTAACAGAATGAGATGATGCAGTGGTAGTCTTACACAGAAATTTCTGGGCAATCGCATTAAATTATACAATGGCTTTTTAGTTAATAACTTATAAATACTACTTTTTACTATATTTTTATAATTAATTGATATAGCTAAAAATTTTAATGCGCTTGCCCTAGAATATATTGAAACATCAAACCATATAAACTTTACACAACGTAATTTTATTAGCAGGTACGCCAGTTACGGGTTCATAACCATAATTGACTAAGTGATTACAGGCTTCTCCCAAGGCATAAGGCTCAGTATTTTCTGGATAGTGTGAATGTAAATTTTTACCTTGCCAATAACCACTAAATTGAAATGGCATAAACACAATTCCAGCTTTAACACGTTGAGTTTCAATAACTTTAGCCTGTATTTTGTGTCCGTTGGTCGACTCAACCCATACAGTTTTTCCAGCTTGTACGCCATAATTATTGATATCTATCGGATTCATTTCAATAAATACAGTGGGTTGTAATTCTGCTAACCAAGGATTTGCCCGACTTTCATCACCACTACCTTGATACTCTGCCAAACATCCTGTTGTCATGGTTAAAGGATAATCTTTTGTATAATCAATTTGTTGAATCGATTCATAGCGCGTGGGTAAGCGAAATAAAGAAGGATAATCCGAGTAAGTGGGATATTTTTTCACCAAATCGCGCTGATTTGAATATAACGGTTCACGATGTACCGGTACTGGATCAGGAAAATGCCACACGACACAACGGGCTTTAGCATTACCCGATGGCACACAACCATGTTGAATCGCAACTCGTTGAATACCACCAGATAAATCTGTTTGCCAATCTTTATCTTGGGCTAGTTTTTTCTCAGCAGCAGTCAATTCATTCCACCAGCCCTGTTGTTTCAAATACTCTGCTGAAAAGCTGTCATAACCGGTCTGAATTTCAGAATCTTTGGAATAATTGTTTTCAGCCAATAAGTTATCACCTTCATACTCACTACCAAATTTTGCTTGAAAACTAGAGCCGCCATGCATCACTGATTTTGAAGTATCATATAAAATTGGAGTACCCGGATGTTTCAACTCGGGTGTACCCCAACAGGGAGCAGGTAAACCGTAAATTTCACCATCGATTTCAGTACCTTGTGCTTGCAAAGCGGTGCTGTTAAAAACACCCCAATTTTTTTGATGTAATTTTAATCTTTCAGGACTTTGACCCGTATAACCAATAGACCACATACCTTTATTAATTTCACGGGTAATATCTTCAATCACGGGCTCATCGTTATTCACTTGCATTTGCTGACATAACTGTTGCGAAAATCCTAATGACTTAGCTAACTTATACATAATCACATGATCGGGTAAAGCTTCAAATAAAGGGGTTATAACTTGATCGCGCCATTGAATAGAGCGATTAACCGCAGTGACAGAGCCATAAGTTTCAAATTGTGTACAAGCCGGCAATAAATAAACGTTATCCGTACGTTCCGATAAAATAGCCGCTTCATTCACATAACTATCGACAACAACAACTAAATTTAACGCATCTAATGCTTTTTTAATTTCTATACCACGACTATGTGTATTCGGTGAGTGTCCCCAAAAAAAAGCTGCTTTTAAATTATCTTGTTGATTTAAAACTTCTTTATTTTCAAGCACGCCATCCATCCAGCGAGAAGCAGGAATACCACTGGCATGCATCATAGAGACAGAATTCATTGTAGAATCAGTCACTTTGCTCATAGAAAAGCGCGCACTCAACCATTCATAATCAATATCCCACACTGTAGCCCAATGTTTCCAAGCAGATTCTGTTAAACCGTAATAACCTGGCAAGGTGTCAGCAGATAAACCTAAATCTGTTGCACCTTGTAAATTATCATGTAAATGAAGGAGATGAATCCCGCCACCTGTCACACCGATATTGCCTAAAGCCAATTGAAGAATACAATATGCTCGGGTGTAATTAACGCTATTTTCGTGTTGTGTGGCTCCCAAAGCCCATAATATGGCACCCGGCCGGTTATCTGCTAATAATTGGGCAATTTTTTTCACTTCATTTTCAGCAACACCAGTGACTTTTTCCACTTCTGTTGGCGACCATTTGGCAACTTCAGTGCGAATTTCTGCCATGCCATAAACACGTTGTTGAATAAAAGTTTCATCTTCCCATTTATTTTCAAATAGATGCCATAATACGCCCCAAATTAATGCAACATCACTACCCGGACGCAGTTGTACAAAATGATCAGCATGAGCAGCCGTTCTGGTAAAACGTGGATCAGCTACAATTAACTGCGCACCTCGTTCTTTCGCTCGAAAAATATGCTGCATAGCAACCGGACTCGATTCAGCCGGATTGCTGCCTATAATTAAAATAGCTTTGCTATGATGAATATCATTGTAAGAGTTAGTTGCAGCACCAATACCCCAAGTTTCACTGACACCGGCGACGGTTGAAGCGTGGTAAAGACGGGCTTGTTGATCTACATTATTGGTGCCCCATAATGCGGCTAATTTGCGATATAAGTAGGCTTGTTCATTGCTAAATTTTGCTGAACCTAACCAATAAACACTGTCAGGACCGCTTGCATCACGAATAGTTAATAACTGTTGACTAATTTCTTTAATCGCTTGATCCCACGAAACTTTTTTCCATTGTCCCGCTTGCAATTTTAAGGGATATTTTAAACGTTTTGTGTCTTGACCATAGTGACGCAAACTGGCACCGCGCGCACAATAACTACCTAAATTAAAAGGATGATCAAATGCCGGTTCTTGTCCCACCCATATTCCATTTTCAACTTCAGCAATTACTCCACAACCCATTGAACAATCAGTACAAATCGTGCGTACGGTTTTAATTTCATTTTTTACTTCATCGTCTGCTTGTACTTTTTTAACTAAACCGGGCGCGACACCAGTCAGCGCAGTTAATCCGCCAATAGATATTGTTGAACGTTTCAAAAAAGTACGACGATCAATGTGTTTATCTTTGGTTATATTTAGCTTGCTTATTTTCATGTTTAATCCTTTGATTATTAATAAATTTATCTTTAAAAAGCCAGTCAAACTTTATGAATCAACCAAGGTATCATAATAAGCACGTATATGGTCAGTTACGTGGTAACCATTGGTTTGCACCGTTTGAGCAGGTTGTTCTTCGGCAATCAGTGTCTGCGGCAAAGTCACTGCCACTGTTGTTGCTGCCCCTAATAAACTGATTTTCTTGATGAATAATCGTCTTTCTAAAGTGGACATTTGTATCTTACCTCGCATTAATTAAACAAATGATGATGGTTAATGTTGACATAAACTGCTTAATTCTATGTTCTTTTTTTTAATTAAGCAAGTTTCAATCTGTTACCTTTCCGCTAATTACAATTAACAAAGATTGTTTTAAATAATTAATTGCACGATTGTATTACTAACAACTTAATTCCAAATATTGATGAGCCAACTCTTTTCATCTATTCCTCTTAATATTATATCCCTTTTTTACTTTTTGATGAAATGCTCTAACTGACGCGCAAAATCTTATCTATGAATGTATTAATTGATTATAATAGCTTTTCAAATGTTTCTTTTACACTGACTGAGGATGCGATATGTTGAGCTATCTCTTTAATAAATTTGAAGAAATGCTGATTGCTTTTTTATTAGCAGCGATGACCTTAATTACTTTTGCGCAAGTTGTTACCCGTTATTTAAACAGCAAATTTTGGGCATCTGATTATGGTGTTGAATTATTAGAAAAATTTCCGGCATTACATCTATTTGCTGATTTTCATATGGTGTGGGCACTTGAAGTCACACAATACTTATTTGCATGGTTAGTGCTTTTAGGCATGTCTTATGGAGTTAAAGTGGGGGCACACATTGGGATTGACTCGTTTACCCGTTTATTTACTGAAAAATGGCAGAAAATCTTTGCCATCTTAGCAGCTTCACTATGTATTGTGTATTGTATAATTTTATTTATTGGCGGCAGTCAATACGTTTATAAAATTTATCAAATTGGTATTCAAACAGAAAATTTACCGATTAAACAATGGATTCCATATAGCGTTTTGCCAATTGGTTTATTATTACTTGCTTTTCGTTTTATTCAAGTAATAGTGAAAATTATACAAGGCAATAAAGTCACTTTATTAGCAGATGAAGCCCGTGATGCTATTGAAGAACATTTAAAACCAGAGTCTGACATAAAAAAATAAGGATATCTAATCATGACCACTTTGTTTTTATTTGGATTATTATTCATTTTAATGTTAATCGGTGTACCGATCGCCATTGCGCTGGGTTTGTCTAGCGTGTTGACTATCTTATTCTTCTCTAATGATTCTTTGGCTTCTTTGTCGCTAAAATTATTTCAAGGCATGGAACACTACACCTTGATAGCAATTCCCTTTTTCATTTTATCCGCAGCTTTTTTATCAACGGGTGGTGTTGCGCAACGAATTATCCGCTTTGCCATTGCTTGCGTGGGTTCTTTGCGTGGTGGATTAGCCATGTCTTCAGTGTTGGCTTGTATGTTATTTGCCGCTGTATCCGGTTCTTCACCTGCCACTGTGGTTGCTATTGGTTCTATCGTGATTGCCGGCATGGTTTCTAGCGGTTATAGCAAAGAATTTGCCGCTGGCGTTGTGGGTAGCGCGGGCACATTAGGCATTTTAATTCCACCGTCTATCGTTATGGTTGTCTATTGTGCAATTACTGAGGTTTCAGTTGGGCGTATGTTTATTGCGGGTGTTATTCCCGGATTATTAGCAGGCTTCATGTTAATGCTAGGAATTTACTTCTTTGCGCGCAAACATAATTTACCAAAAATGCAACCCGCTTCTTTAACTGAAGTATTTTCAGCCGGTCGTGATGCAATTTGGGGATTAATGTTGGTTTTCATTGTATTAGGTGGAATTTATGGCGGCATTTTCACGCCTACAGAAGCCGCTGCCGTTGCAGCAGTCTATGCTTTTATCATTGCGTTATTTGTTTACCGTGATTTAAAATTTAGAGAAGTGCCAAAAATATTAACTGATTCAGGTAAGATCACGATTATGCTGATGTTTATTATTGCTAATGCGATGTTATTTGGACATGTATTAACAACAGAACAAATTCCACAGCATATTACAGAAATTATTACTCACTGGGGTATGCCAGCTTGGGTATTTTTGATTGTAGTCAATGTGTTATTATTAATTGGCGGTAGTTTTATGGAACCTTCTGGCTTATTATTAATTTTAGCTCCCATTTTATTTCCCATTGCCATACAATTAGGGATTGATCCAATACATTTAGGCATCATTATGGTTGTTAATATGGAAATTGGCATGATTACGCCACCGGTAGGACTTAATTTATTCGTTTTAGTCGGTATTAGTAGCAATACGTCCTATGAAATGAGCTTGATGGGTGCGGTGAAAGCAATTTTACCTTGGCTTTTGATTTTATTAATCTTTTTAATAATAATTACTTATATACCAGCGATCAGCTTATTCTTACCAAATTTATTTTTTCCAGAATCTTAATGAGAAATATCATGTTGCCTGAAATCAAGCATATCCTTTACACAACCGACTTAGGCGATAATACACGTCCTGTATTTCGCTATGCTATCAGTTTAGCGCAACAATACCATGCGCAAATTACTTTGTTGCATATTCTTGAACCGTTGAGTACCTTTGGCAACGCGCTCTTGGAAACTTACATGCCAAAAGCAACTTCTACCCAATTGCACCAAAAGGCGATTGACAATGTGCGATTAAAAATGCAAAAACGCTTAGAAGCCTTTTGTACTGAAGAATTACATTCTACATCGGCTGAAAGTCATTTAATTGCCAATTTAATCGTTGTTGAAGGTGAACCCGCCTCCACCATTGTTGCACAAGCAAAACAACATCAAATCGACCTTATTGTCATGGGAACACACAGCTATTCACCGATTAATGAAGTGTTTATTGGTTCTACAGCCCGTAAAGTCACTCAAATAGCGACAATTCCGGTGCTTGTTGTTCCCATGAAAAAAAAATAAGTTAACCACCCATTATTATGACAGGAGTTCATTTTGTTACGCTATTCGTTGCCACTGGCAATATTTTTTATATTAGCCATCTTTCTACTGATTGGATTAAAATTAAACCCACGCGATATCGGCTCAACTTTGATTGATAAGCCTGCGCCAAGCTTTGTATTGCCACAACTTGAAAACACTGCAAACACATTGAGTGATAAAGATTTTTTGGGTAAAGTTTCTATGCTTAACGTTTGGGCATCGTGGTGTACTACTTGTCGTTATGAACATCCCTTATTAATGGCACTGGCTAAAAATCAAAAAATAGCGATTTACGGGCTTAATTACAAAGATACCCTGACAGAAGCACGCGATGTTTTGCTTAATGATGGCAACCCTTACTTGAGCAATGCTTTTGACCAGAAAGGTAACACTGGTATTGATTGGGGTGTTACTGGTACACCTGAAACATTTATCATTGATAAAAAGGGTATTGTGCGTTATAAACACACCGGACAACTCACGGAGAAAGTTCTCCAAGAAACAATTTTTCCTTTAATTGACACTTTAGAGAAAAGCTAAAAATGGCTATTATTGATCCAAATATTACTGATTTTACTGAAGAAGAATTAGCTATCGTTCGTGCTGTCATTGATGAACGTTATCGTTACGGCAAAGAAGTTGAGATAGAACTGGCTGATGCCGAATTAAGACTCAACACGCCAGAAGGTGAATTGGCACGCGAACTCACTTTGTGTCCCACTATTTACTGGCAAGTCAACAAAGTGAGTTTTGTGATTTTTAAAGTCGGTGTTCAAAAATACCGCTGCCAATTTTTTTACAGTATCAAGGAACATTATGGTACAGGTATTGAAGAATTTAATGATATTGGTCAATGTGTTACGGTATTATTACAAATTCAAGCTGATCATGAAGGGCGTAAATTTTTAGCGGAGTGATTTTGATGTTTTGGTAGACTTTTTTACGATGAATCATTTTTGTTTCTAGCTACGTTTATGATAGAATTTTTCTTGAACATTTACAGGTTGTTGTCAACCCTCAATTAATTCTGACATTTCTGATGAATAAATCTCTGTGGTATAAACCGATTGATCAAAACATTTGTATCATTGTCCTTAATTGGGAAAATTGGCAAGATACCGTACAATGTTTAACCTCATTGCAATCTTTGCCGGCGATTAAAAATGTTTCTGTGATCGTTTGTGATAATGGTTCATCTAATCATTCTGTGCAGCAAATTCTTTCTTGGGCGCGACACTATTATTCGGCTCAAGAAATACGCACATTAACAGCGACTTCTCGCTATACCAAATCAACACTATCTCCCTTTGTTTTAATTCAATCTGGTGAAAATCTTGGTTTTGCAGGCGGTAATAATGTGGCTATTCGTTTTGCGCTTGCTCAAGAACGGTATGATTATATTTGGTTACTTAATAGCGATACTGTGGTTGATGTTCACGCGCTTGCTAGTTTATACGGTTTTGCGCAGGCTTATTCCAAAACGGCTCTAGTGGGTAGTACTGTTTTATATTATGATCAACCAGATATTGTGCAATCTGCTGGCGGTTGTCGATATAATTCTTTTCTAACAAAAATCGATAGCCTAATGGATGGCGAACCTTTGCATTACGTAGAACAAATTAATCAGGTCAAACTTGATTATATCTATGGTGCGAGCCTATTCATGCGAGTGGCAGCCATTCGCACTGTGGGTTTACTCAATGAAGAATATTTCTTATTTTACGAAGAACTCGATTACACGCAACGTCTAAAAAAACGCGGCTATCAAATTGCGTGGTGTCCTTATAGTTTCGTTTTTCATAAAGGCAGTGCAACGATTAAATATACCAATCCTCAAACCCTTCAACGCTTGCAATTTACGCATTATTACGAAAATTTAAACACCCTAAAATACACCGCACGCTACCACAAAATCACATTACCTATCGCTTTATGTACTCGATTCATATTAAAATCTCTCCTACTCATTTCACGTCGACAATTTTTTTTATTTCCATCATTATTTAAAGCCTATTGGGATTTTTTTCAATACACACTTCCTAAAAATCGCACAAATAGAAAAAACGATTAAAAGCATCATGTTAAAAGCAGATTATGAATATCAAGCACAAATTTTACAAGGCGTATCACGGACTTTTGCCTTAACAATTCCACAACTACCTCCTGCGCTGTGTCCAGTGATTAGTAACGCCTATTTGCTTTGTCGTATTGCAGATACTATTGAAGATGAACCCACGCTATCATCGATACAAAAACAACACTTCGCCAATCTTTTTACACAAGTGGTTGCCAACACTGCAAATCCACAAGAATTTAGTCAAACCCTATTTCCACTCTTATCAGAAAGCACTTTACCCACAGAAAAAGAACTCATTCAAAATACACCCCGCGTGATTCGTCTCACCCACCATTTTACGACACTACAACAAAAAGCCTTACTTCGTTGCGTGAGTATTATGGCAAAAGGCATGGCAGAATTTCAGCAGCAAAATACACTACATGGCTTAAAAAATTTAACCGAAATGAATGACTACTGCTACTATGTTGCGGGTGTCGTAGGTGAATTGTTAACTGAACTTTTTTGCGAATATTCCCCTGAAATTGCTAAAAATCAAGCTCAATTAAAAAAATTAGCAGTTTCCTTTGGGCAAGGTTTGCAAATGACCAATATTCTCAAAGACATATGGGCAGATCAACAACGCGGTGCTTGCTGGTTACCACAAGATATTTTTAGTCAAAATGGTTGTGATTTAACTCAATTATCGACTCAACACCATACAATCGCTTTTAAAACCAGTTTATTACAATTAATTACCATTGCCACTGAACATTTACATAATGCTTTACGTTATATTTTATTGATTCCAAAGAAAGAACAAGGTATTAGACGTTTTTGCTTGTGGGCTGTGGGTATGGCAATTTTAACTTTAAGACGCATTCATCAAAATCCATTTTTTTCTGATGGACAGCAAGTAAAAATCTCGCGGCGTAGTGTAAAAGCTGTTATATTATTGAGTAGTGCTGCAGCTTACAACGATACCAGTTTAAATTTTCTATTCCACTTGTTAACAAAAAAAATAATCCACCCTATGTAGTTGGAGCCAACTATGTTGTATATCACTAAATCTCACCTGAAAGGTCGAGGCGTTTTCACAGATAAAGCGATTGAAGCTAATGAAATTATCGAATCTTGTCCTGTTGTCGTCTTAACAGAGCAAGATGTGCCTCACGTGCGTTTAACTACCTTAAATTACTACTATTTTGAATGGGGTGCAGATAAAACAGAAGGTGCGATTGCGCTGGGTTATGGCTCACTGTATAACCACGCGTTTAAACCCAATGCTGCTTGGCGAATTCAGGAAGAGCAAAAAATGATTGAATTCTATGCTACGCAACCTATCCAAGCAGGTGAAGAAATTACGATTGATTACGATACCGATTATGTTATTGCTTTGGGTTTTGTGTAATGTGAGTAAAGATTATGTTAGACGAAATGCTTAAATTAGCAGTGAGTATGATTCAGAAAAACCAATTGAATCAAGCATTGCATGTATGTCAAAGTATCCTACAACAAGATATTAAAAATGCGGAATCATACCATTTAATTGGGCTGATTCATGCGATGAACAAACAATATGACAAAAGTATTGAATATATCCAACAAGCGATTAAACTCAATCCACTTCCCTATGTCTATGCAAATAATCTTGCTCTTTCTTATCTTTTGTTAAATCAACAGAAAGAAGCGTTACATTATTTTGAATATGCTACTTTACTGAGTCAAGCTGAAAAAGACGCATCTCAACACTATGACAGACTATTACGTTCTGGCGTCACCTCACCAAGAAAAAAAATTGCTTATTACACCTCAGATAATCTTGCTTTTGCTGTATCAAGGCTTAGAGTCATAGACCCATTAATGTATTTGCAAGATCATTTTACCTTGCTTTATGGGATAACACAGGTTAATAGACAAATGGAAATTCGGGTGGATATTTTGGAAAAAGCAGATGTGATCATTGTACAACGCGGTTTTCCATGTGCCGAAACTCAAAAATTTATTAATGCTATTTTACAATCTGGCAAACCAGTTATTTATGAAACTGACGATTTACTGACTGAATTCTCTTTAACAAAAGAAACACCTAATCACGCACAACGACCTGATTATCAAAAAAAATTTCCTTTTATCAAACAATTTATCAAAGCAGTCACCACAGTTTCAGTATCTACTGAGTTTTTAAAAGAACAATATAGTCCTTTGAATGATAACATTATTGTGTTGCCTAACTTACTTAATGATACTCTTTGGCAATTTTCTGAAAAAGATGATACACAACAAGATAAATTAACTATAGGTTTTGCAGGCTCTCAAGGACATATGGAAGATTTACGTATGATTGAAGATGTATTGTTAGCTATCTATGAAAAATATTACAATAAGGTAACATTTTCATTTATTGGTTGTATTACTGATAAATTGAAGACATTGCCTGATTCTACTTTTATAGAAGTAAATTTTCAATATGCCAATTGGTCCACTAGACTGCATAAGGCAAAATTTGATATTGCTATTGTTCCTTTAATTGATAACTTATTCAATCAATGTATAAGTCACATTAAATGGTTAGAATACAGTGCATTAGGTATCCCTACCATTTTTTCCAACATAGCTGAATATCCAAAAAGTGTGACACATTTACAAACTGGATTATTAGTGGAGAATAACTATCAATCTTGGTTTGATGCGCTTGAAACATTGATCAATAATGTTACGTTAATTAAACAAATAGGACAAAACGCAAAAAGGGAAGTCATGGAAAATTACACATTACTAACAAGAGGTAAAATGCAGTATTTGAACTTTTATCAATCATTGTTATCATAACCGCATATTAGATTTCACCTTACCAAGGAATTCCAATGGGTTTAGCTATTGAACGTACAGCGACTTACGAAGATTTATTTGATTTACCAGAGAATGTGGTAGGACAAATTATTTATGGACAACTTATCGTCCAACCACGACCTGCGCCAAAACATGCAGTTGCTAGCTCTAATGTGGGTGTAAAAATTGGCAGCCAGTATCACAGGAATAGTGATGGCAATACTGATGGTTGGTGGATTTTAGATGAACCAGAATTACACACTAGAGGACATATTCTTGTACCCGATTTAGCGGGTTGGCGACGTGAAAGGATGCCAGAATTACCAGAAACGGCTTATTTTACTCTTACACCAGATTGGATATGCGAAGTATTATCACCTTCTACTGCACGACTTGATCGCGCCAGTAAAATGCCGATCTACGCACAAATAGGCGTTTCATTTATTTGGCTGGTTGATCCTGAAATTCAGACATTAGAAATATTTGAATTACAAAATAGTCGTTGGGTATTAGTAGCAATATATAAAGAAAACGATACAGTGAACGCGCCACCCTTTGAAGCACTGACCTTTGATTTGGCATCGTTGTGGAATTAACTATAAATTAAGTGATAAAGCAAATTTAGGCATGATTCTGTGCTCGGTGTTTTGCTTGAACTATATTTTTATAGCTTTTAGGCTGGGTGACACTTATTCTAAACAAATCTGTTTTGCTGTTAAGGTATTTGCAGCCTATAAATGGTGCATAAACAGGTGAATATTTTTTGGTATATCGTAAAATAACATCCCAATCAACCATTCGTTTTAAGGTTTCATCAAATCCATCTAATTCTTCATATAAATTAGGACTTACGCATTGACGGCAGTCCGAAATTGTGGATTGAGATAATCTTTACC
>DYNN01000103.1 GCA_020721045.1 Thiomargarita sp.
CTTGTTTATTATTACATACATTTAAATATATGTAAAGCAATCTAGTTAAGCTCTTTCTGAAGTTGGATGAGTAAAAAATTGCGTTGGTGTATTTTGTTCAATAATTTCGCCACCATCCATAAAAATAATCCGATTCGCCACAGTTTTAGCAAAACTCATCTCGTGTGTCACGCATATCATTGTCATACCTTCTCGTGCTAATTCAACCATCACATCAAGGACTTCTTTAATCATTTCAGGGTCTAAGGCAGAAGTTGGTTCATCAAACAACATAATTTTAGGATTCATACACAAACTACGCGCAATTGCCACACGTTGCTGTTGTCCGCCCGAGAGTTGCCCAGGATATTTATGCGCCTGCTCTGGAATATGTACTCTGTCTAGGTATTGCATAGCAATGGTTTCAGCTTCCTTACGCGGAATTTTTCTAACCCAAATGGGTGCTAAACAACAATTTTCTAATACGGTTAAATGCGGAAATAGATTAAATTGTTGAAATACTATGCCAACTTCACGACGAATTTGCTCAACATGTTTGATATCTTCGTTTAATTCCGTGCCCGCAATCACAATTCTTCCACGCTGATGGGTTTCCAAACGATTTAAACAACGAATTAAAGTTGATTTTCCCGATCCAGAAGGACCACAAATAACGATGTGTTCACCCGTTTGTACAGAAAAATTGATATGTTTGAGCACATGAAATTGACCATACCATTTATGTAAATCATGGCATTCAATCAATGGTTGTTGAATCGTTGTTTGTATATTTATCAATCCTTTAGCGGAATTAATAACAGATTCGTCTACATGATCCAGTCAATGCTTATGTTCATATGGACAATACTTGTTATCCAAAGATAAATTTTCTTTCTCTAATTCTGGTGTAATAGGCGAACTATCAGGAGTCACGATATCTATATGATTTTGTTCTGATTCAGAAAGAGTAGGCGAAACACTTGGCACTACATGATTAATATTTTCTGATGTCACAACTACTTCCTCAACAATCGTTTTTTCCCTGAGTTGTGTCGCTATAGTTTGTCCTTGTTTAAATTCATTAATAAAATATTCTCGCACTTTTTCTGGCTCAAAATCAAGAAAAGTACCGCCAGATTCAAAATGTTGAATAAAAACACGACTAATAGCATAGGTTGTTGCGCCACTTAAAATAGACATACTAATCATGCCTGTAGCAGTACCTAGACCTAATACCCCTTTTGCCATACTCGCCATTCTGGTAGACACGGATACAGGGATTAATCCGCCTAATAATGCGCCAATTAAGGGTTTAGTCAGATTTTTAGAAAATTTAATTTGATATAACGTTGATATTTTATGCAGCATTTTCAACTGAATACTAGAAATAGCGATTAAATCCAATAGAGGAACTGGGATTAAAGCTGCACCCATAGAAATAATAATGTAGTTATTAGTAATACTATTTGCTTCACTCATTCGAGTGGTAAAATCTAATGAATTTATTGATTCTGTTGCTATCATGATATTGTCCCATTTAATACATTAGCGATCTGTCTTATTGTAAATTAAACAATCTTCATTGACTATATTTTTTGCTACCAAGGACGCGGTGGTGATATTTTTCCCCCTTGCGTTTCTTGCCAAGCCTGTTTGAGTAAGTTGCGTAAATTATTGGAATCTTCTGCTTTAAAATTTGTCCGATTTTTCCATGCACGGATTCTGTGCCAATTATTTTCAATTTGCATCCATAACCAAGTATATAATAAACCATAATTTTTTCGATAAAACAGTAAAGCACTACGTAATTGCCATAAAGTTACTTGTCGTCCTTTAGTGGAGCGAGTTAGGTCAGAAAGTGCTTCAGAACAAGCCCCACCAACGTGCACGACGGTCACATCGGGCAAATACCAAATGCTATAACCGGCTGCTTTAATGCGACAACATAAATCAACTTCTTCATAATAAAGGAAAAATTGTTCATCAAAAAAGCCAATTTGTTCTAGCACGTTTCGACGAATAATTGAAAATGCGCCCGGCACCCAGTCAACAGACATCGCTTGATCGTGATTTGCCCAAGTATAATCTACGCGACCAAAAAAACGAGATTGTGGATATTTTGCGGCTAAACCTGATAAATTCAATAAGTGATTCAATAAGCTAGGAAACATACGGGCTGATGGTTGCCAGTCTCCATCTTCACCAATGAGTCGCGCACCTGCTAAACCAATTGTTGGATTTTTATCTATGTAGTTGATTGCATTAATTAAAGCATTGGGTGTTAAAAATGCGTCAGGATTTAGTAAGATGATATAGTCGCCTTTGGCGTAGGTAAATCCAAGATTATTCGCTGCAGCAAAACCTAAATTTTTGCTACTACGAATCAAGCGCACTTTGGGAAATTTATGCTCAACCACGTCAGCCGATCCATCTTTAGAGTTGTTGTCGATGACAATGATTTCAGTGTTAATCATGCTTGATTCTTGTTGAACCGCTTCCAAGCAACGCTGCAGTAATTCAGAGGTATTAAACGACACGATAATGATGGAAATGGTTAACGTGTCGATGTTCATATTTAATCCTTTGATTATTGTAATTATGCTAATAATTTAGAGAAAAATTGCTGATAAATCAGTTGTTATATGAGTGCGTAAAATTTCTCTAAATACGTTAGGGTCTTTAGTATGGGTGATCTCGCCGGCTCTTGGAAAATGTAAATCTTGCAAGCGTGATAACCAAAATCGTAAAGCGGCTGCCCGTAATAATGTTGGAAACGCTTGTATTTCCATAGATGTTAATTCGCGTTCTTGGCGATAATTGTCCAATATGGCGCGCATCCGATTTTGTTCCAAGTGACCATCGGGTAAGCTGCACCAATCGTTGAGCGTGATCGCGAGATCGTAAATGAGTACATCATTGCACGCCACATAAAAGTCAATAATACCAGATAATTTATCTTTTTTAAACAATGCATTATCACGAAATAAGTCAGCATGAGTTACACCACAAGGTAAATCGAGATGTTTACATTGATCTTGAAAATGCAGTTCAGTTTGTAATAAAGTCACATCATTTGTACTAAGATAAGGTAGCAGTCGTTTTGTGACCGTATGCCACCAACTGGGACCGTAAGCATTAGCCCGATGAAGAGGGAATTGCGGACTGATTGCATGAAAATGTCCCAATGCTTTACCTAAAGCACAACATTGTGTAAGTGAAGGAATTGTGACATTTTCGCCGGATAAGCGTTCGACTAAGACAGCAGATTTTTGATTTAATTCACTAAGATAGTGTTGTTGATTATTGGCAATCGGATGGGCACTGGGCACACCACGTTCTGACAAATAAGCCATTAATTCTAAAAAATAAGGTAATTCTTCTGTGGAGAGTTGTTCAAATAAGGTTAAAACAAATTCTCCCTTGGAAGTAGTGACAAAGTAATTAGTATTTTCGATTCCCGCACTAATACCTTGATGTGTAATAAGTTTTCCTACATTATAATGTTGCAGGAATTTTTCCAGTGATTGATGTTCGACGATGGTATAAACAGACATGCAAATGATTGAAAATAAAGTGGCTTTTTGATAAAAATAGCGTGTTGAAGTGAAAGTGGTTAATTTTAAGCGTTATTTATGCCATAATTTTTTTCAATGCGGCGGCATATTGTTCAATATCAGCCATTGTGCGCATTTCGGTTGCACAGACTAATAAACAATTTTCCAATTCTGGATACAGTTGTTGTACATCGTAACCACCTAATATGTCGTCAGTTGTTAAGGCTTGTAATACGGTTTGTACTGGTTTATTAATCCGTAATACGATTTCATGAAAATAAGGTGACGAAAATACCCGTTCTACTCCATTGATTGCAGTTAACTTTTCTACTAAAGCAGTGGTTTGTTGATGGCAACTGAGTGCGGTATTTTTCAAACCGACTGCTCCTAGTAAAGACAGATAAATTGTGGCGGCAGTAACCATAAGCCCTTGATTAGTACAAATATTTGAAGTGGCTTTGGAGCGACGAATATGCTGCTCACGGGCTTGCAAAGTGAGTGTATAACCGATTTTACTTTCTATATCAACAGTTTGCCCAACAATACGCCCAGGCATTTGTCGCACATACACTTTTTTACAACACATAAAGCCAAAATAAGGTCCACCATAAGATAAGGGAATACCCAAAGGTTGCCCTTCGCCACATACAATATCAGCACCCATTTTTCCCCAAGCCCCGGGGGCTTTTAATAGGGCTAAAGTCAGTGGATTCACCACGGCAATTATCAATAGTTTATGTTCATGTCCCCAATCAGTTAACGCGTCAACTTCTTCTAATTGACCAAAAAAATTGGGTTGTGGAATGATTAAAGCGGCTGCGTCAATATCAGGTAATTGGTCAATGTTAATAATACCTTGCTTGACATCATAAGCTAAATCAACGAGTGTAATTCCTTGATTTTTAACAATAGTGTGGACAACACGCCGATACAAAGGATGTACAGTCGTGGGCATCAACACGGTCTTAGTTTTGGTTTTGGTCAAACGGATTGCCATTAACACTGCTTCGGCTAATGCTGAGGCACCGTCATATAACGATGCATTTGACGCTTCCATACCGGTCAAATTTGCCATCATTGTTTGAAATTCGTACAAAATTTGTAGCGTACCTTGGCTGGCTTCTGCCTGATAGGGAGTATAAGCAGAATAAAATTCGCCGCGCGTTGTTAGCTCCCACACTGCAGCGGGGATATGGTGTTGATACGCACCAGCACCAATAAAACAGGTCAATTCTTTATCAACGACAGCACGTTGTCGCATTAAACGCGCAACTTCCATTTCTGTTAGCTGTGGCGGAATTTTTTGCTCACTACAACGGAGCGAAGCGGGGATTTCATCGAATAAATCATTGATAGTATTGACACCAATGGTAGCCAACATCATGTCAATATCGTCTTGAGTATGAGGAATATAAGGCATAATATTATTTTAAAAACATCATGTTAAAATTGGGTTTACTGAGGGGATTCTATCTTATCCATGAGTTGCAACACGGCTTGTTTTTTTGAATCTTCACAAGGGGTTAGTGTGTTACGTAATTGTGTCATACCTTCATGAAAATCCGCCATGTATTCAGCATCGGTTGTCGCTAAAAAATAAGTATCTTCAGTATCTTCTGATATTACAGTAAACATATCATGAATTTGTTGAATCGCTTGACTCGCGTGCACACCGTGCGGGTAGAATGATAAATATTTACCCCAAGTATTATTGAGATTATACACATGACATGCCATATCACCCTCACATTCACCGCCTAGCCGGATATTCACTGCATCCCATGCGATAGTTTCTGCAATTGGTAAATCATAATATTGCGTATGTAAGTCCCAAAATAACGAAATATTAATTAACCATTCACCCGATGCATAATCACGAAAAACATTGTTTCTTTGTTCTTCAAGCCATTGTTTATAAGGTGATTTATCTTCTTCATCTAATGGAAGTAAGGTCACAGAACGTTGTAGTGCTAATAAGTTCAATAATTTTAATTCTGCCACAGCATCAGTTGCTAATTGTTCTGTACTGACACGAGCTAAAAAACGAAATAAATCAATAAGTTCTTCAAAGGTTAAATCGTCTTTAGCCAAACGTTCATGGGCAATATTTAAATAAATAGTCGCTTTTTTATCAGAAAGCAAGGGTTGCAGCAAATCACCAAATATCCATCCTTGTCTACCATCACTTAAAGATACTTGATGCCAATGATTGACAACGCCATTAATCGTTTCTTCTTGTTGACTAATACCCAATTGGGTAATTACACTACCAATAGGCAGTTTTACCATTTGTTTAGCCGAAAGATTTGGTGCTGTGCGAACGCGTGCATTGGAAACTGTAGTGATCAACTGTGTCAATGTTGTCGTGTCATCAGTAGAAGCGATGGAAAATGAATAACTAATGGGCATTGATAAACGTAGTACATTTTGTAATTCAGAAGTCCGTTGTAAAGTCATGCGTTCAAGACATTCATCATGATAAGTACTCCAACCCGTTCCTCCACGCACATTAAACGTTTCAAAATCGCAATTGGCGTCACGAAATTGAATCCAAGCTTTTTGCGCAGTAATAAGCAGTTTTTTTTCATCGCCTTTGATATTATTCGTTAATTGCTTATAAACGTCATTCAATTGCTGATCGGCGGTCATATACGCATAATAAGCACAATTGCTATAGCCTGGAGTATCACGTGGATTATTACAATCAGTTTCAATCACTTCTTCAGCTAATATGGGTGTTATTGGAAAAAACAGTAATATTAAAAACTTGTGTAACATATGAAAAAAATTACCTCTGAGATTAAATGATTAAATCTATTCCACACGAGCCACTCGAAAACCTAGAGAGTCCATTTTAGTTTTCGGCGTATATTTGTTACGTTTTGTAGTGCGCAATCCGCTTTCTGGAGTACGGTAAGCACTGCTACGTACCATTTTTTTAGAACAGTCACCACCTTCCCAATTTTGTCCATAGTTAGGCGAATCTTTGTAACTGGCGTGAAAACAAGTAGATGTCCATTCTAAAATATTGCCAATCGTGTCATGAACACCAAATGCGTTAGCGCGAAAACTTCCCACGGGTGCTGTTTGTCGTCCGTCCCATTGGCTGCCACAGATTGCACAATTTGCCATATTTTGTGCTATATCATAACCCCACCAATAAGTTGTAGTCGTATTGGCAGCGGCTGCAAATTCCCATTCTCTTTCAGAAGGTAAACGATACTGAAAACCTGATTGCTCGGTTAACCAACGACTATATTCCACAGCATCATCCCAAGTGACATTAATCACTGGACGATTGTCGCGTCCCCAACCTTGGTCATCAGGTAACTTACGTCCAGTCTCATTGGCAAATAAATCATATTCTTCAAATGTTACTTCATATTTTCCAATAGAAAACGCTTGTAAAGTGACTTTATGTTGTGAACGTTCATCAGAATAAGGCAGAGAATCTTTGCTACCCATGAGATAAGAGCCGCCTGGTAAATGCACCATGACAGGTCCGTAACCCCCTTTAGATAAAGCATCTCGGTATTCGTAAATAGATTTTATATCAATTGGATCAACTTGTTCTTCAAGATTTTTAGTTTCTGGTTCTTTGGTTTCAGATTGCGCAGTTGTTTGTTGAGTTTCAGTTGTTTGTAAAACCTGCTGACCTTTACCTAACAGATCGTCGAACACCGGCGTAAATAGGGCAAGTCCTGCAATGGCAGCAACGCCAATACCAATACCAAATAATGCAAAAAACCAAGTTGCGAATGTCTTTTTACGTGCAACATGAGATTTTTCCAATTCTAATTGTTTTTGTCTTTCCATCATGGCACGGGCAGCATCCCGCTGCACTTTTAGTAATTCAGCATCTTTCTGCGCCTGTTGTCGAATGAGTTCAACTTCTTGCTTAAGGCGACCTTGTTCTGATTCTTTCTGATCAATGAGCTTAGATAATTTTTGTAGTAATTTCTCATCATTCGTGCGACGTTCTTTATTTTGCTCAGCTTCACTACGCAACCGCATCAGTTCACGTTTTGCGCGATTTAATTGGTCAATTTGTTCGCGAGTTTTCTTTTGTGCACTTTCAATGCGCTCAATACGCGATTCTAAAATAGCTTTTTCAGATTCGATTGCTCTAAGATTATTGGTGCCAATTTCTTCTGGTGAGGCTGTAACGGTTGTTTTTTCGCGGTCTTTTGCTTGTAATTTGGCAATTGCAGCTTGTAGTGAACTGATTTGTGCAACCAATTTCTCAGCTTCTGCTGCCTTACGTCCTGCTTCTATGGTATCTGCGTTTTTAGCTTCAGCTTGCAATTTATTGTATTGCTTGATGAGTTTCTGAGCTTCTGCTTTAGCCTGAGTTATTGAAGACACAATCGTATTCTCGTAAAAAAAAGTTACTGCTATGTTAAATCAAGTTAGACATGAACTATCGTGTTAATAATAGCAAAAAATACTGTGGTTATAAACAATTTCACTAGCGTTTAATTATAGAGTAGGTGAATAAAATTAGCTAAAATATCTCTTAAAAACATGCTTAATATCACTACTTAAATCAAATTTTTGTGCCACTAACGACTAAACTATCAACTTTAACAATGCCGCTATGGTGTGTGGGTCGGACATATCGGTGGGGATAATTGCGCGATGACAAGGAATAATGGTTATATTAAGGTAATTGACATGGAATTTTAACATGCTGAATAACAGGAAATTTACGACGCAGTGCTATTTGTTGTTCTAAATCAATATCGGCACAAATAACCCCCGTGCCTCGCTGTAAACGAGTCAAAACACAACCCCATGGATCGACAATCATACTATGTCCATGTGTTTCACGTCCATTGACATGATAGCCACCTTGATTGGCTGCAATCACATAACACAGATTTTCTATTGCCCGCGCACGCACTAACAATTCCCAATGGGCTTTGCCAGTCACGGCAGTAAAGGCTGCGGGCACAATAATAATTTCAACGCCTTGTGATAACATGCAACGAAATAATTCTGGAAAACGCAAATCATAACAAATCGCTAATCCTAAACGCCCAAAAGGACTGTCAATAACCACAATTTGATCACCCGCTTCAATGGTGCCAGATTCAAAATAGTGTTCTTCATCAGTGGTACTGACATCAAACAAATGAATTTTATCATAACGCGTAACACATTTTCCTTTATTATCATAAACTAAGCAAGATGCGCGTACTTTGTGTGGATCATTGGCTGCAATTGGTATCGTACCACCCACAAGCCATACACCATGATGTGCGGCTTGTTGAGATAAGAAATGTTGAATGGGCGCGTTGGTATCACCGATTTTTTCGCGAATATCAACTTTATCAGTTTCTTTAATACCCATAATCACAAAATTTTCAGGTAATACGATTAATTTTGCCCCCATGTTGACTGCCTCACCAATTAAACGTCCAGTTTCGCTGAGATTAGCAATTACATTAGGACCCGAAGCCATTTGTATAGCAGCAACACGGTACATAGTCATTACATTCTTTATGTTAGTTATAGATAAAAAAGTTAAATGGAAGCAGATAATTTAACACAGCCCTGACTCAGTTTACATCATTTTATCAAGAAATAAAGCAAGCTAATCATTCGTTCTAACGTGGTAAAGATACTCTAAATGTTGTTCCCTGATTTTCTTGGCTAACAAAATCGATGCTACCTTGATGTTTATAAACGATTTTTCTCGCAATATCAAGTCCTAAACCGCTGCCTTCGCCCATGGGTTTGGTGGTAAAAAAAGGATCAAAAATTTTACCCCTAATATCACTTATAATACCTTTACCAGTATCGGAAACGCTCACAATTAAATAATTATCATCCGATTTAATCTCTATAGTTAAAGTACCTTTATTATCCATAGCTTGTAGAGCATTGTGAATTAAATTCATCCATACTTGATTTAAATCATCAGGATAACACTTAATCATAGGTACAGAATGATATTGGCGAATAACTTCAATGCCTTGTTTTATTTGATTATGATATAGCGTTAAAATGGTATCAATGCCTTCACTAATATTAGCGTCTACTTTTTGCCCTATGTGATCGTAGCGAGCAAAACTTTTGAGCGCAAATACGACTTTAGTTGCCCGATCGGCGGCGGTAGTAATCGTTTTGGCACTGCGTTGTAGGCTAGATAATAGATATGCATGTTGTAATATATTCACATTTTGCACATCTTGTAACAGCTTAATAAAAGGCTCAATATCGTGATAAATACCAATGTCGACTAGGATATCACCTAAACAATCTGCTTTATCAATATGGTAACTTTCTAATTGTTGAGTTAATTCACGTCGTAATTTGCGTCGCTCTTTGGAAGATAAGCTCACTTCTTGTTGTAACGCGCATTTTAAAATACTAAAGAAATCTTGTTGTCTTTCATGACTAAGTGATTGAAAAAATATGGGTAATTCTTCTAAATGTTGTACTAAAAAATTGGCAATATTATCGACTGAGGAACGAATAGCCCCTAATGGCGTATTGATTTCATGAGCAACGCCGGCAATCAATTTACCTAAGGTTGCCATTTTTTCTGATTGAACTAACTCTTGTTGTGTGGTTTGTAGTTGATTTAATGCTTCTGTTCGTTCTGCAATTTCTTGTTTTAATTGTCTTTGTAAAGTTAATAAAGTAAGTTGGCTTTTAACTCGAGCTAACACTTCTTCATGTTGAAAAGGTTTAGTAATATAATCCACTGCGCCCAATTCAAACGCTTTGACTTTATTGGCAGTATCTGTCAATGCAGTCATAAAAATAATTGGAATATCATGTGTTTTGCTCTGTGTTTTTAGATGCGCACAGGTCTCAAACCCATCCATACCGGGCATCATGATGTCCAGTAAAATCAAATCTGGTAAAGCCACTTCTGCTTTTCTGATAGCTGTTTTTCCATCTTTTGCCACCAACACAGTAAAACCACTATTACTTAAAAAATCAAGCAAAATTGAGACGTTAGCAGGCGTATCATCTACAACCAAAATGACGTGTGTCGTTGTATTATTCATGGGCTAGTTTGTTAACATCAGGAAGGTTAATTTATAGTAAATCATTTCACCAAAACCTCGTATAAGCTATCAAAAAAA
>DYNN01000018.1:0-20827 GCA_020721045.1 Thiomargarita sp.
ACTCGCGACCCCAACCTTGGCAAGGTTGTGCTCTACCAACTGAGCTATTCCCGCAATATGTGAAAGACCGTCATTCTAAATGATTACATTCTAGCTTGTCAAGCAAATTTTAAAATTTAATTTCGATTCACTGTTACTTAGGATTAAGGAACAACGTCGCGCTTAACTTCACCGTTTACGCCAATCTTTCATAGGAGCGCATTATACAGGAGTGTATCAGATAAAGTAAAGTATTTTTTCTTTCAAAAAATATATTTAAATATATGTAGTTAGGACTTGAGAGACAAATAGTTATTGCTATGTATCGAACTTACGTTAATCTATGCATAAATTTCCCATTTCAATAATCTGTCCAAAACTGATTGCAGCGTCGTTACAAGGCATTTTTTGGGGTAAATACACATTAAAATGATGCTTTGTTAATAAATTAATCACATATTCAGTGAGATAACGATTTTGAAATACACCACCACTTAACCCAATTTGTCCAATTGATTTTTCCTGCGAAATTTGTAAAACCTGCTGTAAAATTGCGTGTGCTAATGTATTGTGAAAGAAAGTTGCTTTTTCTGCGTGATTCATTTGATTTGATAACATTATTTCTATTAAAGGTGACCAATCTGTTTCCCACGCCGTATTTTTATATAATGGTAACGCAATAAAATCATGATAATCTTTAAGACATAAGGCTTCTAGCAACATTGCACCTTGTCCTTCAAAACTGGCAACAGTCAAAACGCCACTTAATGCCGCCATTGCATCAAATAAACGACCAATAGAAGTGGTTAGCGGTGAATTTAATTGATGTAACCACGCTTGTTTTAATAAATCTATTTCTGCTATGCCATCTATTTGATAATCCAAGCCTATTTCCCAACATACCGCTAATGCACTACGCCACAGCTCTCGACTGGCTTTATCGCCACCGGGTAAGCGAAAAGGACGTAAATGCGCGATACGTTGCCATTGTCCTGGTTGTCCGTACAAGGTTTCTCCGCCCCATAATTGACCATTGGCACCAAAACCAACGCCATCCCAAGTAAATATGAGCCATGCACCTGTTTGTGGAAATTCACCGGCAATGGCTGAAGCATGTGCGTAGTGATGATAAACCGATTTAACGGGTAAACCAGTACGTTTTGCCCAATGAGTATGACTGTAATTTGGATGGGCATCACAAACAATTTGCTTTGCTTGAATATGATATAATTGTTGTAAATCGTTGATAACTTGCGTAAACACATCTAAGCTACGCACACTACCCAAGTCACCGATATGCGGAGAAATCACGATACGATCTTGCCATGCTAAAGCAATAGTATTTTTTAAAAAAGCACCTATTGCCAATGTTGGTTGCGATAACCTAAAAGGTAGTGACAATTCTAAGGGCGCATGTCCACGTCCCAAACGTATAGGGCGTGGTTGTTGCGCAATTATTTTAAATACTGAGTCATCTGCTGGTCTGATAATCGGGCGATTATGATGCAAAAATCCATCTGCTACATGAGATAAATACTGTTCAACTGCTTGATTTTCCGTTAAAACAGGTTCACCACTGAGATTTGCTGAAGTGGCTACAATCGGTTTACCTAACCCAGTTAATAGGAGATGATGCAAGGGACTGTAAGGTAACATCACGCCAATTTCATTTAATCCTGGGGAAATTTGTGAAGATAAATAGGGTAAATATTGTTTATTAATTAATACGATAGGACGCTCGGGCGTGTGTAATAATTGATGAACCATCGCATCGTTTGTCAAAACTATTTCCGCTAACATAATCGCTAATGGTTTAGCAGGACGTGGCTTTTTAGCACGCAAACGCAAAATTGCCGTATCATTATCGGCTGCACAAATCAAATGATACCCACCTATCCCTTTGATAGCAATAATTTTTCCATTTTTCACCGCTTGAATGCAAGCAGATATTGCCTGTTGAGTATCATTAATTTGTTGCGTGTTTGTGCGAAAAGTTAATTGCGGACCACAATCAGGACAGGCAAGCGGTTGAGCATGAAATCGTCGATCAGTGGGTTGCAAATATTCAGTTAAGCAATTGTTACATAAAGGAAAATTTGCCATACTTGTGTTAGGTCTATCATATGGCAAACGTTGAATCAGTGTATAACGTGGACCACATTGAGTACAATTAATAAATGGATAGTGATAACGACGATCTTGTGGATTATGTAATTCGCTTAAACATTGATCACAAGTAAAATAATCAGGAGGTACATGAATTTGTGATTCAGCATTGACTTCACTAGTAAGAATGTTAAATTCAGTCAATTTTTCCAATGGACAACTGTGATAAGACAAAATCGTTGGTTGTGCTAAAGGAGGAGATTTTTCTATTAATTGTAAGTTAAATGATTGTAATTGTTCACTATTTCCTTGAACTCGAATTTCTACTTGTCCTAAGGTATTTTTAACCCAACCTGTCAATTGATGTTGATTTGCCAAACGATAAACATAAGGGCGAAAACCAACTCCTTGTACTTGACCGCTCAATATATAGTGATAAGCCAGCATTAACGCACGAATAATGCCATGGATTCGACGTGGGCAGTATGAGGGAACATGTCCATCACGCCGGCTTGTACCAAACGAAAACCTTTTTGATGCACAAGTTCACCGGCATCACGGGCTAAAGTCGCTGGATTGCAAGAAATGTAGACAATACGTTGTGTTCCAGTGAAAGGTAATGCACGAATGATTTCTAATGCACCACTACGCGGCGGGTCTAATAACACTTTATTGTAATGTGATTTCATCCATGGCATATTAAAATCTGGTTTGGTCAAATCTGCAATATGATAATGAATGCTTTCGATATTTTGTTGATGCGCATTCATTTCTGCTCGATTAAGCAAATTAGCATCACCTTCTACGCCGATTACTTTATTAGCTCTTTTGGCTAAAGGTAAAGTGAAATTACCTAAACCGCAAAATAAATCTAAAATACGATCAGTGGGTTGCGGTGTTAACCAAGTCAATGCTTGTTGTACCATTTGTTGATTGATCGCAGTATTTACTTGGGTGAAATCGTAGGGCGTGAACGCAAAACTCAATTCTTCTTGAGGTAAATGATAAATTAAACTGGCTAATGGTAAATTTTCCGGATAAAGCGGTGTAATTGTATTAATACCGCCTGATTGTAGGTAGAAAAACAATTGGTTATCTTTTGCAAATTGGGATAATATCTCTCGATCAGATTGGCTTAACGGTGCAAGATTGCGAAAAACTAAAGCGGCTTGTTCATCATCGATAGCGACTTCAATTTGGGCAATTTGTTGTTTACCTTCCAATTTTTCAATTAATTCACGCAATGCCATAATCCGTTCACCAAGACGTGGATGCAACACGTCACAACGAGTTAATTCAGCTAAAAAACGTCCCTGTTGTTCACGAAAACCAACTAAAACGGCTTGTTTTTTAATCACATATTTCACACCCAAACGCGCTTTTCGCCGGTAACCCCATACTTCTGCTTGCAAAGGAGGCGCAATCGTTTCAGGCTGTACTTTGCCAATATGGGTGAAGTGATTAATTAAAGTGTCTTGTTTTAACGCAATCTGCGCGCTCGGTGCTAAATGTTGCAAATTACAGCCGCCACAAACACCAAAATGCGGACAACGTGGCGTGATCCGTTGTGGTGAGGCTTTAAGCACTTCTAAGACTTTACCTTCGTCAAAACGGCTTTGTTGATGGGTATATTCAAATATCACAGTTTCTTGTGGCAACGCACCTCTGATAAAGGTTGTTTTGCCATTGATGTGTGCAACGCCGCGTCCATCATGGGAAAGATTTTCAATGACGGTAGTAACGGGTTCAGTCGGTAATTGTTGGCGACGACGAGACATGTCTTTATATTAATTGATTAAAATGACGGCAAAGTATAATCGTTAATGGATAGAAAAGCGAGCAGATATCATTTTTGTGCATAATAACTCTCAAATTGAGATTTTTACATTTTTAGCTAAAAATGGTAAAATTATCTTTGTTATGGATGTAATTTTTACATAATATTTAAGTAGTTATAGCAAACCTTTATTCTCATCAATTTTTAGGATATTAATCATGAAAATACCTTTAGTTGTAACAGTTGTTACAGCGTTTATCTTGAGTATGTTTTCTCTGAATCTGTTGGCAAATACAGGTGATCAGAAAGTTAGTTTTATTATTCTCCAAGTTAATGATGTTTATGAAATTACGCCCGTTAGCGGTGAAGGAGGTCTTGCACGATTAGCAACGCTTAAGAAGCAATTATTAGCTGAAAATCCAAATACTTACATGATATTGGCAGGCGATTTGTTTAGTCCTTCTGCTTTAGGCACGGCGAAAGTAAATGGGGCGCGTCTCAGTGGTAAACAAATCGTGGATAGTTTTAATTATGCGGGTTTGGATTTTAGTACTTTGGGTAATCATGAGTTTGATTTAAAAGCCGATGAATTTATGCAACGTTTGGCAGAATCTAAAGCAAAGTGGATTGTGAGTAATGCGACTGATCCACAAGGCAATTTATTCCCTAATACGTTAGCTAATTATATCTTAACTGTTACCGATACTGATCAAGAAATTACTAAAGTAGGTTTGTTCGGCGTATTGCTTAATAGTAATCCTAAAGATTATGTGAAATATAGTGATGCCTTTACCGCAGCTGCGCAAGAAGTGGCGACGCTTGATCCACAAGTTGATATGATTGTCGCTATTACGCATTTAGCTGTCTCGCAGGATCGCCAATTAGCCAGTCAACAGCCGAATATTGATTTAATTTTAGGTGGACATGAACATGAAAATATGGCAGTGGAAGTCGATGCCAATTCACCTATAATTTATAAAGCAGATGCCAACGCGCGTAGTGCCTATATTCATCGAATTACTTATCACTTAGATACTAAGAAAGTTGATATTCAATCAGAATTAAGACGTTTAACGGCTGATATTCCAGATGATCCAGAAGTTGCTAAAATTGTTAATAATTGGGTCAAAATTGCTTATGATGGTTTCCGCAAAGATGGTTTTGAATCTGAAATGGTAGTGGCTGATATTCCCATTCCATTGGATGGTTTGGAAAATAGTGTGCGTAATCGTCCTACTGAATTAACTAAAGCCTTGGCTGAAACCATGAGATTAGTAATGCCAGGAGCGGAATTGGCTTTCTTTAACGGCGGTTCTATTCGGATTGATGATGTATTACCAGCGGGCAAATTAACCCAATATGATGTGATTCGGATTTTGCCCTTTGGTGGTTTGGCTATCAGTATTGATATCAAGGGTAGCGTGTTGCAACAAGTTCTGGGTGCCGGACGTAATAATGCTGGTAATGGTGGCTATATTCAAACAGCGGGCGTTTCTTTAGTGAATAATGTTTGGTTAATTAATGATCAACCACTTGATTCAAATCGAATTTATCGCGCTGTCGTTAATGATTTTTTACTCACTGGCAAAGAAGGTGGATTGGGATTTTTCAATCGTAATAATCCTGATGTGAAAGTTATTGCAGAAGGACCCGATTTACGTCAAGCGTTTATCAAAGAAATGCAAAGACGTTATGCAAAAGTTGAAGTTGTTCAACAACCAGTGGCAGCAGCGATATCTACAGCTAATATTAAAATCGCGCTAAGAGCTGATACGTCAAATTATTTAGCAAGATGCAATGGTTGTGTACCTAATGGCAAAGTAGATAATGCTGCAATACACGCGAAAACGCCAGCAACTTATGCACAATTTACTTTAGAAAAATTATCGAATGGTAAATATGCGTTGAAAGCGGACAACGGACAATATCTAGCAAGATGTCGCGATTGTATTCCGGGAGGTGCCTATCTTGACAGTGCAACCGTACATGTTAAAGCAGAAGAATTGTTGAATGCGCCTTATGCACAATTTGATTTAGCACAATTAAAAAATGGAAAATACACCTTACGCGCTGATACTGGTATGTATTTAGGTCGATGTAACGGTTGTGTACCAAAAGGTGCTTATGCAGATAATGCTTTCATTCATGTCACTGAAAATAAAGTACAAACTGCACCGTGGGCTCAATGGGATATTGTTATCATTCCATAATTGATCATTTGAAAAAATAATTAATGTAGGATGTAAAGCTTAGCGTTATACATCGTAAGAAATGTGGAACAGTGCATGACACTACGTTTATACATCCTACAGGTTACAAAACTATGATTAATTCATAAGAAAATTTTATTGACAATCACCCAAATCATCAATTGCCACAATGCCTATATCTGTCATATTATTAGGCATCACTGTCACAACGTAAGGACCGGGCACAAAACAACGAATCATTGCTGCATCTACAGATGAAGGCGGTGGTGAATAACCATAAACACCAGCAGGTAATGCTTGAATTTCTAAAATAGAAGTATCATCTTGCCAATTGTTATTCACTAATTTAAAATTTGCATTACTTGGTGTAGTGACTTGAATAGAAGGATCAAGATTGGTATTCAAACCAACGCTACGCAGTCCTTGTCCAATGCCGCGAATATATACTTTTCGATTACCACCATAAACAATAAAACCCGCATACATGTACTGTTCCGGTGCTGTACCCACCAATCCGCGCGTGCTGATATTAAGAAATTTAGGTTGCACTGGATACAATGCACCCGCAGTACCACCACTACTTAATTCGTAAAGTATATCTTTATTTCTGAAACCACTCAACACCATGCGATCATAGACTAAATTTGAAAGTTTCAATGTGGTTTTAGAAGAAAATACATCGTTAAAATAGAGTTTTGCTTGATCACCACTGACGGTTAAAGTCACTTTATTAATACCTGATTTAAACCAAGCGTTACTGGTGTCGCCAGTGCCAGAATGTGATGTTGTACCTTGGAAACCAAGAGAATAATACGCAGAACCATTTAAACTCACTTTAATACTATTTTCTCCTGAATAAAGAAATAGTGTAATCGAGTCGGAATACCCTTGATCAGGTGCATATGCTTTAAAAGAAACCATAAAATCCCCAGTTAAGTTAAGGGGCGCAATTACTTTTCCATCTGGTTTTTCTGTGGTACCTTTTAGAAATTTCAACTGATTAGTTTGCTCTACAGCTACTTGCATTAAATCTCCATAAGGGACAAAAGTTCCCTCAGGATAAGCGGCTAAATTTAATAATTCACCTCCAAAAACGGTGCGCGTTAGCAACAAGCTAATGATTAAAAAAACATATTTTTTAAATATCGCTACATTCATGTTAATAAACCTTTCACTATTTATATCAGTGGAACATTATACACAAATTTTGTGGAAATTAACAATGTCTGCTACATCATATTTTGGGTTCACTATTGCTTATCAGTTTGTTAGTATTTAAGATAGTTACAATTACTTAAATTAATATTAATTACTATATGGAAAATACTTTATGAAACAATGGTACCTTTTGTTTTTTTTGTCTATTTCGGCTACACAATCAATGGCAAATGTACTGACCGCTGGCAGTGGACATAGTTGTGCAATTCAGCCTGATAATAAAGTAATTTGTTGGGGAAATACTTGGGCGAGCAAAGCATCTGATGAAAAATTTATCGATATTTCAGCTGGACGTTCATATACGTGTGGTATTTTAACTGATCATACGGTAAGTTGCTGGGGTAGTAGTAGTGATGGGCAAGGAATACCACCAGAAGGTGTCAAGTTTACTCAAGTCAGTGCTGCTTTGTACCATACTTGTGGTATTCGTGAAGATAAAACAGTGGCTTGTTGGGGATTTAATCCTGATGAAGATTATGGTCAATCAAATCCGCCTGATGACAGTTTTGTACAAATCAGTGCAGGTGGTTGGCATACTTGTGGCGTTAAAACCGATGGTATGGTTGCTTGTTGGGGTGATAACGAAAATCCATTTAGCGATCGTTCTGTGGTAGGTGGTGGACAAGCAACACCACCAGAAGGTGTGGCTTTTACTCAAATCAGTGCAGGATTAGGAGGTTGGCATACCTGTGGTGTGCGTGCGGATAATCATCAAGTACAATGTTGGGGTTTAGACGGTGATGGTCAAGCCTCACCAGCAGCCGGTGAATTTAGTCAAGTCAGTTCCGGTAAATATTTTAGTTGTGGTGTCCGTGTGGATCATACTTTAGCTTGTTGGGGGTGGAGCGATTATGGACAAGTACAAATTCCACAAGCTGATTGCTTGCACTTATCAGATAAATATCCACATTATGAATGTACTACAACAGAAGAAGATGATAAATATATATTTGTAGCTGCAGGTTTAATTCATGTTTGTGCAGTAAAGATAGATAATACAGTGGTTTGTTGGGGAAAAAATAATGATGGACGTTCTAGTCCTCCTCTGGGTTTAGTGGTTGGTGATTCATTACCTAGCATAGAAATCAAAGTAGCGGTAGAATTGAATAAAACAACTTATCAACGTGGTCAACAATTTGAGTTTGGATTGAATGTTGAAGGGGGGGAAATCGAAAAACAATATGATTTATATGCCGCTTTAGTATTTCCACAAGCTTATTTTTTGACCATAGGCGATAAAAGTAATTTTAGTGATTTAAATGGAATAATATCGTATAAAAATGAAATAAACCTTTCCGCACAACAAACATTTTCTGTTTTAGACGTGACTATTCCCGAAGAGGTTGAAACTGGTGAATATCGTGCTTGTAGCGTGATCACTGACGCTGGTATTTTACAACCTGAAAATGAAAAAAATTGGCTCACCTATGCTTGTAAAGCATTTACTCTAGAATAATATCAATTTAATGAAATTCGATGCCCGCACAACTGCTACACAAATATTAACCGAAGTGATTACTCAAAAACATGCTTTATCAGATTGTTTGGATGATCATTTGATCCATTTATCCGATAATCGCGATAAGGCGTTAGTTAAAAGCTTATGTTATGGCGTATTACGTTGGTTACCTCGTTTACAAGCCATTTTACGTGATTGTGTTACTAAACCGTTGAAAGAAAAAGATATTGATATCGAAATACTATTAATGATTGGTTTGTATCAATTTCTATATCTACGTATTCCTGATCACGCCGCGATTGCAGCAACCGTAGAAGTTGCACGCCATTTAAAAAAACCGTGGGCAGTTAAATTAGTCAACGGTGTGTTACGTCATTTCCAACGTCAACATTCTGTTATCTTAGCCAAAATAGATCAAGCAGATACAGCGCGTTTAGCACATCCAGCGTGGTTATTAAAACGTTTTCAGCGAGATTGGTCGCAACATTGGGAAACCATTGCTACAGCGAATAATGAACATCCGCCGCTGACTTTGCGAGTAAATACGCGTCACATCTCAGTGTCAACTTACCTACAACATTTACAACAAATTGATATTGATGCAGTGCCAACACAATACACTGAAACCGGTATTATATTAACTCAACCCATTGATATAAAACAATTACCCGGCTTTGAACAAGGTTGGTTTTCAGTACAAGATGGCGCGGCACAACTAGCGGCTACCTTGCTCGACGTTCCTGATGGAGCGGTTGTACTTGATGCTTGTGCAGCACCGGGTGGTAAAACAGCGCATTTATTGGAAAAATATCAAGTCGGCACATTACTTGCCTTGGATAATCAAGAAGATAGGGTTAAATTACTACGAAATACATTAGATCGATTAGGCTTATCTGCACAAATCCGTTGCGCTGATGCAGCTCGTTTAACAACTTGGTGGGATAACCAACAATTTGATCGCATATTATTAGATGTACCTTGTTCTGCCAGTGGCGTAATTCGACGACATCCAGACATTAAAATATTACGACAACCTGCTGATATTAAAAACTTAGCTCAACAACAAGCCCATCTACTAACAACATTGTGGCAAACCTTGAAACCCGATGGAAAATTACTTTATGTAACTTGTTCAATTTTTGCAGAAGAAAATCAGTTACAAATAGAAAATTTTCTTAAAAACCAATCTGATGCACGAGAAATTTCGATCGTCGCAGAATGGGGACATGCCTTGTCAATAGGACGGCAAATTTTACCCGGTGAACACAATTTTGATGGATTTTACTATGCGTGTTTAACCAAAGTAAACTAAGTTTTCTGCATAAAATCGCGTTATAATGTTGCCTTTTACTTCATTCAGAATTGAATTTTGCTAACGGAAATGCTCATTTTATTGAAACGATTTTATCGATACCATTTACTCACAATAGGGTTGGCGTTATTGCTAAGTCACAATGCTTGGGCAACACTCTCTATCCGTTTTGCAGAAACTACTTTAGTAGACAAAGTTTACCACTTGGATGCAACATTAAACTTTAAATTGACTGAAGCGACCATTGAAGCCTTACAAAATGGAGTTGTGCTTACTTTTGTATTAACAATTGACGTAGAAAAAGAACGCTGGTATATGTGGGATAATAGTATTGCTAATTTGAAACAACGTTATCAATTAAAATACTATGCACTCAGTGAACAATATGCAATTAAATATGTCAATACAGGTATTCAAGAAGTTTTTCCAACTTTAGACGCGGCATTAACCAAAATGGGCAATTTAACTGATTTTCCCTTGTTAGATGCTCATCTACTGGACGAAGAGGGCACTTATCTCGTTTATTTATATGCCTATTTAGACATTGAAGCACTACCGGCACCCTTACGTCCAGTGGCATATTTTTCCTCAGCATGGCATTTAAGCAGCAACAAATATGTCTGTTTATTACGAACAGTTAAATCGACCACTGGCTAGTATCATCTTGTTATTACTAGTAAAATGAGCATTTCTATCACCCAATTACAAGGTGTAGGCGCGAAAACAGCCGCACATCTTAAACGTTTGAATATCACAACAATTGAAGAATTATTATTCCATTTACCAATACGTTACGAAGATCGATCGCATGTTAAACCAATTGCTCATTTAGCAGTAGGTGATAATGCGTTAATTGAAGGTACAATTCAAGCCTCTGAAATTAAATCACATAAAAGCGGACGTGGACGTTCACTGATCTGTTTATTCAGTGACAGTAGTGGTTCGATGATGTTACGTTTTTTTCACTTTAATCAAAAATTGGTTGCATCATTAAAGCCCGGTACTCATTTACGTTGTTTTGGTGAAGTGCGACAAGGTTATCATTGTTTAGAATTGATTCATCCTGAATTTAAACAACTTAATGCCAATGAAACACTATTTATAGAGCATTTTACCGCCATTTATCCTACCACAGAAGGGCTTTATCAAACTACTTTACGCACTTTGATACAACAAGCTTTTAACTATTTGACAACGAATGAAATTATTGACTATTTGCCGCCAGAGATTTTGACAGAGCGTCAGTTTCCCACGTTAGCCGATGCATTACAAATAATTCACTATCCGACAACAGAAGCTATTGTAAAACAATTACAGGAAAAACAACATATTGCATTACATCGATTAGCATTTGAAGAGTTATTAGCGCATCACCTCAGTTTACGTGTTTTACATCAATACGCCCAACATCGACAAGCACCGCAATTAAACAATAACGGTCATTTGGTACAAACTTTATTAACTCAATTATCTTTCAATTTAACATCAGCACAACAACGTGTTTATGCCGAAATTGCTGCTGATTTACGTCAACCACATCCAATGCAACGTTTATTACAAGGTGATGTGGGTTCTGGAAAAACAGTGATTGCGGCATTGAGCGCATTGCAAGCAATAGAATCAGGTTATCAAGTTGCCGTCATGTCGCCCACAGAATTATTGTCAGAACAGCATAAAAATACTTTTGTTCAATGGTTGTCCACATTTGAGATTTCAATCAGTTGGCTAACCGGACAATTAACTAAAAAACAACGTACTACGACACTCAATGATATTGTTTCAGGCAGTTCGGCATTGATTTTGGGCACACATGCTTTATTTCAAAAAGAAGTTGAATTTAATCGCTTAGGTTTAGTGATTATTGACGAACAACATCGTTTTGGTGTGCATCAACGGCTGGCACTACATGATAAAGGTAATCAAAATGGGCTTTATCCACATCAACTGATTATGACTGCCACGCCGATTCCACGTACCTTAGCAATGACTGCTTATGCTAATTTAGATATTTCAGTCATTGACGAATTACCACCCGGGCGTACACCAGTAAATACTGCAATTATACCCAATAGCCGTCGTGAAGAAGTTGTTGAAAGAATTAAACAAGTTTGTCAGCAAGGACGACAAGCGTACTGGGTTTGTCCATTGATTGAAGAATCTGAAACTTTACAATTACAAGCGGCAAGCGAAATCGCAGAACAATTACGCTTATCTTTATCAGAACTGAGAATTGGCTTATTACACGGTCGTATGAAAGCCAAAGAGAAAGAGCAAGTGATGGCGGATTTTAAAAGCCAAAACTTAGATTTACTCGTTGCAACTACCGTTGTTGAAGTCGGTGTTGATGTTGCAAATGCCAGCTTGATGATTATTGAAAATGCAGAACGTTTAGGATTGGCACAATTACACCAATTAAGAGGTCGTGTTGGACGCGGTAGTGAACAAAGTTACTGTTTATTATTATACCAACCACCTCTCTCCTCACTACAAAAATCACGATTAGCTGCTATTCGAGATATACATGATGGTTTTATTATCGCGCAAACAGATTTGGAATTACGCGGTGCAGGCGAAGTATTAGGCGTAAAACAAGCGGGGATTACCAATTTGCGTGTCGCTAATTTGCAACAAGATAAAGCATTATTAGAACATATTCAAATCGTTGGCAAAATATTGTTAGAAACACAGCCTGACAATTGTCAACGACTTATTGATAGATGGATTCAGAAAAATTGGAAATATGTAGGACTTACGCATTAACGCCGATGTTGTGGTATACGATCCGGATTTGAATCACAGTGATTATGATAGGTAGAATATTTACGTTTACCAACTTATAATGTAACCTAGTTTAGAAGCATTCTTCCTCATTTTTAATAACAATATAACCATTTAACTCTGTGAAAATTTTACAATTCTTTAACAAAGAATCTCAAGCGCCCAAAACACGCATTCTACTATTTGCTATCATCTCTGGTTTAGCCAACAGTTTGATATTAGCGGTGATTAATTCGGCAGCAGAAGTGGTATCGGGTAATCACGCCGATGCGCAAGTACAGTATTTTTTCATTTATTTAATCACAATCATACTGTTTATTTATACTCGCAAATATTCTCTTTCACATGCAACCATTGCGATTGAAGAATTAGTCAACAAAGTGCGCATCAGAATTACCGATAAGATTCGCCATTCAGAATTAACTTTTATCGAAAATACCGGCAGTTCTGATTTATACACTTATCTCACAAAAGATACTGTTGTCATCTCCGAATCCGCTGTGATTATCGTCAGCGTGGCACAATCAGCTATCGTCCTTTTCTTTTGTTTTCTATATATTGCATGGATTTCCTTACTAGGATTTTTTATCGCACTCGCAAGTGTGGGCATTGCCGTCTTAATTTACCTTGCACATGCCAATAATGTACGTGTAGATTTACATGATACCGTGAAAAAGGAAGCTGAATTCTTTGGATCACTAGATCACGTTTTAGGTGGTTTTAAAGAAATCAAAATGAATCAGCAGAAAAGTGATGATTTATTTCAATATGTACGTTCCATTTGCGACGAAGCTACACGCTTGAAAATCAAAACTGGCTTAAAATTTGTAATTGACATGATGTTTTCACGCACATTTTCAAATATTTTATTAGGCGTTGTCGTATTCATTTTGCCGATTCTAAATCCCTCAAACACTGCAATTGTGATTAAAATTACCGCAACCATTTTATTTATCATGGGTCCAATAGAAATGATGGTCGGTGCAATTCCCATCTTCGATCGAGCAACGGTTGCAGTTGAAAATATTGAACAATTAGAAGCTAAATTAAACCAAATCAACAAAGAATTTTACCCCGTTATTCCCGATAAAGTTGCTGAATTTAAACAATTTAGTATGCTTCATTGCCATAATATTACATTCAATTATCTTGACAAAGAAAACATAACCAGCTTTCATGCCGGACCACTTAATTTTACCGTCAAAAAGGGAGAAGTGCTTTTTATTGTCGGCGGAAATGGCAGCGGCAAATCAACTTTGTTGAAACTATTGACTGGACTTTACCATCCTTTTACTGGAAGTATTTATGTTGATGATGAAGAAATTGACAAATATTATTATCCTAGCTATCGCGAATTATTTGCAATTATTTTCACCGATTTCCACCTATTTGACCGTCTCTATGGTTTAAAAGATGTTGATGAAAAACAACTGCGAAGCTTATTAAAATTGATGGAATTGGATAAAAAAACCAAATATATCGATGGACACTTTACCAACTTAAACTTATCAACAGGACAAAAGAAACGATTGGCTTTTATTGCTGCAGTTTTAGAAGATAAACAAATTTACATTTTTGACGAATGGGCTGCCGATCAAGACCCTATTTTTAGAAAATATTTCTACGAAGACATGTTACAAGAAATGAAAAGTAAAGGAAAAACCGTGATCGCTGTCAGTCATGACGATCGCTATTTTCATGTTGCTGATCGCGTGCTCAAAATGGAATATGGGCAACTGATTGAACTCTAATATACGACGATAACCAATTAAATTATCTGACAACATCATGACACATAACTTAGTCCACAAAGTCTTTGGCAGAAATACTTCATTACGTACAGTACTCATCATCTTATTCGTGGTACAAATTTGTGTCGCAGTGGGCTTAACAGGTTATATTTCCTTTTTAAATGGACAAAAAGCTGTCAATGATTTAGCCGGACAATTGCAAAGCGAAGTTGCTGCCCGTATTCAACAACATTTACGTGGCTACTTAGAAATTCCACACTTAATCAATCAATCCCATCTTAATGCCGTTGAACTAAATGCCTTAGATATTAACGATCCTGTTACATTAGGACGCTATTTTTGGAAACAATTACAAGACTTTGCTTCTGTTAGCACACTTTATTTTGGTAATCCGCAAGGTGGAATCGTTCTTGCGGGTCGACAAGTTGATGGCTCCTTTGCGATTGAAGAAACTAAAGATTTTGTCGCTGGAGACTACTACATCTATGCCACAGATGAAACCGGTAATCGTACTAAAATCATTCGCGTTGCCCCGCCTTTTGATTCACGAATACGCCCTTGGTACAAAGTCGCATTGGAAGCAGGTAAAGCAGCTTGGAGCGAAGTATTTTTTATTTATGCAAGAGAAAATTTAGGTATTGCAGCCAGTTTGCCAGTTTATGATAAAAATAAACAAATGCAAGGCGTACTAACTACTCAATTAGTAGTCTCGCAAATTGCTGATTTTTTACAAAGCCTAACGATTGGACGCTCAGGACAAGCCTTTATTGTCGAACGTTCCGGACTCATTGTTGCCTCATCAACAGATGAAAAACCTTTTATTTCAGACGCAGAAAATAATACGCCTGCTCGATTAAACGCAATAGACAGTCAAATTCCTTTAATTCGTTTTGCCGAACAACATCTTCTTCAACAATTTGGTGATTTATACAGCATCAAAAACAACCAACAAATGTCATTTGAATTAAATGGGCAACGTCAATATTTGCAAGTTTCTCCACTACAAGATGAACGTGGATTAGACTGGTTAATCGTCATTGCCGTACCAGAAGCTGATTTTATGGAACGCATTAATGCTAACACACGCACAACTATATTACTTTCATTAGCAGCTTTATGTGTGGCGATTTTGATTGGTATTATCATTTCTCGCTGGATTATTCATCCTATTCTAAGTTTAACTCATGCTGCAACCCAATTTGCCGAAGGTGAATGGCATCAAACCCTATCAATTACCCGTGCTGACGAATTAGGCGTATTAGCAGATTCCTTCAATCGTATGGTGCAGCAATTAAAAGAATCATTCACCACACTTGCTGAAAAAAACAAAGAAATCAATAAATTAAACGCAGAATTAGAACAACGAGTCATGGAAAGAACCGCTGCCTTAAACACTAAAATAGAAGAATTAGTGCAAACACGCAACGAATTACTACAAAGCGAAAAAATGGCTTCATTAGGTCGTTTAGTTGCCGGATTTGCGCATGAAATCAACACCCCAATTGGTGTAGCAGTGGGTGCAGCCTCTACTTTACAAGAAATTGCGCAAATGGTAACTAAAATGATGCAACAAGAAGAAGTCGATGAAGAAGAATTACTATCCGTCCTAGAAAGTGTAGGAGAAGCCGCCGACTTAACTTTATCTAATTTGCGTCGTGCTGTGCGACTCGTTAGCAGTTTTAAACGTACTGCGATTGATCAAAGCTCTGACACTTCGCGCTTATTTAATGTCAAAGAAACGATTGAAGATGTAAATAATAGTCTGCATAGCAAATTTAAACACACAGATATTACTATTACAATCAATTGCTTACCTACGATTGTACTCTATGGTTTACCTGGCGTACTCGATCAAGTATTGACTAATTTGATGATGAACAGCTTATTTCACGGATTTAACGATGGAAAATTAGGTGGACAAATTATCATTAACGTCACTTTTTTGGAAGAAAACAAACATTTACGCTTAGAATACATTGATACAGGTAAAGGCATGGAGCAATCGACGGTTGAGAAAATTTTCGAACCCTTTTTCACTACTCGCCGCGCTCATGGAGGTACCGGTTTGGGCTTATATATTTGTTATAATCTCGTTACAAGTCAATTACATGGCTCAATTATTTGCGAAAGCCAACCTAATAAAGGCGTGCGTTTTATAATTGAATATTCAGCCCAAACCTCAGGTGTAGTCCATTAAGAGTGGATTAGAATTTACAACAAATTATGTGCATGTGAATCCTTTGAAACATAGGTTTGTAAAACGTGTAGCGGATTGATCGTATTCCACGTTTCACCAATAGGTCGCGCAAGGTATTTATTTTATGGTGTGGCGATATATAGCTATTTTGGTTAGCGGCGGCGAATAACATGCGTCTGATTACGCGTCGCTAATCGCACCTACGTGGGCTATTGTGAAAAATGGGTATGATTGCTTTTCTCTTCTGATTTGTCGTAAACTCAAGGATTGACAAATGTTTATAGTGTCGATATTTCAGTCTTAACTCATTAAAATTAAGTAGATAAAAAAATGGAATCAAGTAATGCAGTTGTTTATTATATCTTTATTATTTTCACCGGTTCTGCGCTACTGGCAACCTTAGCATTATATGCGCGACAAGCACTATTAGTTGGTTATATTGTTTTGGGTGTGATCGTTGGTCCACCGGTGCTTGGTTTAGTCGGTGATATGGAATTAATTAATGGTGGTGCTGATATTGGTATCATCTTTTTGCTATTTTTACTCGGATTGCACCTAGAACCACAAGATTTAATCCGTTTGCTAAAAAAGACAACGGTGATTACTTTATTAAGTTCATTAATCTTTGGCATATTAGGATTTTTAATTGGTTTGGCAAATGGATTTACTTTTATAGAAAATGTCATTATCGGTGCAACTGCTATGTTTTCAAGCACTATCATTGGATTGAAACTTTTACCCACGACCGTATTACATCATAGACATGCGGGCGAAATCATTGTGAGTGTACTATTACTACAAGATTTAATTGCGATTTTGGTTTTGTTGTTAATCGAAGGTGCTGGACGTGGTGGAGCTACTTTAGTGGATATTGGGTTATTAGCACTCAATTTACCATTACTCGTTGTTTTCGGTTGGTTATTTGAGCGTTACATTTTAGTGTTCTTGATTCGTCGTTTTGATAAAATTCAAGAATATATTTTTCTGATGACTATTGGTTGGTGTTTAGGCATGGCAGAATTAGCCACTTTGCTTAATTTATCTCATGAAATTGGTGCATTTATCGGCGGTGTATTATTAGCTACCAGCCCCATCGCACGTTTTATTGCAGAAAGTTTGAAACCACTACGCGACTTTTTCTTGGTATTATTCTTCTTTTCATTGGGTGCCGCACTTAAACTTGATGTATTGTATACCGTATTGGTCCCTTCACTGATATTAGCTATCGTTTTATTACTAATTAAACCTTGGATATTCAAAATATTACTGGTCAAATTGGGCGAACCATCTAGTATGTCATGGGAAGTGGGTTGGCGTTTAGGACAAATCAGTGAATTTGCTTTGATGATTGCTGTGGTAGCGAGTGAAACCAAAGTCATTGGCGAAAGTGCTTCTTACCTAATTCAAGCAGCCACCGTCATTTCTTTCATCGTTTCATCTTACTTGATTGTTATGTACTATCCCACACCTATTGCAGTTTCTGATCGTTTACGGCGAGACTAAGTATTTTATGGTAAACAATTAGTTATGATTCAAGGCAAATTAGCCCAACATATATTAGAAAATATTACTACAGCGGTATTATTATTTGATAGCGATCTATTTCTACAAACACTGAATCCAGCAGCGGAAACATTGCTGGAGGTCAGTGCTAAACAAATTTGTGGAACTCACTCCAGTATTTTATTACCAGAAATCAATCCGCTACATGAAGCATTGCTGCAAGTCAAAGAAAAACACTACTACATGATTGAACGTAGTGTACGATTATTGTTAGCAAGCACGCATTCTATTACAGTTGATTGTTGTGTAACTCCGATTTATAGTCATGTACATGAAGGTATAGAAAGTATTTTAGTTGAATTGACTCAAGTCGATCAGCATTTACGAGTGACGCGCGAAGAAAATCTTATTTTACAACAGCAAGCGGTACACAATGTAATACGTGGTTTAGCGCATGAAATCAAAAATCCATTAGGCGGTTTGCGCGGTGCAGCACAATTGCTAGAACGACAATTGCCTAATGCGCAATTACGTGAATATACTCAAATTATTATTGGTGAAGCCGATCGATTACAAACTTTACTTGATCGGATTTTTGCCCCTTCCACGTTGTTACACACGCAATACACTAATATTCATCAAATTTTAATGCATGTTAAACAATTAATTTTATCAGAAATAAGTACAGGCATTTTGATTGAGAGCGATTTTGATCCCAGTATTCCTGAATTACTCGTTGATCCAGATCGACTCATTCAAGCGATTTTAAATATTATGCGTAATGCAGCACAAGCCATGAATAGTAAAGGAAAAATACAATTACGTACCCGTATTCAACGTCAAATGACTTTGGGTAATAAACGCCACAAATTGGTGGTACGCATTGATATTATTGATAATGGTCCGGGTATTCCAGAGGACATGTTACAACAAATTTTTTTTCCTTTAGTTACTGGGCGTGCAGAAGGGTCTGGCTTAGGTTTATCAATCGCACAAGCCTTGGTCAATCAACATCGCGGATTAATTGAATGTAGTAGTCAACCCGGAGAAACAATATTTACCTTATGGTTACCTATGGATGTGCAAACTGCTTGAAACATCGCATCGATCTAAATTTAATTCGCAATAAACGTATGATAAAGCTCAGTGACTTTTTTAACGTAATTTTGTGTTTCAGCATAAGGCGGAATCTTATTACCATAACGAATTACCGCATTTTCTCCCGCATTATAAGCAGCCAATGCTAAAGTTAAATCTTGATCAAATAATTTCAATAAATCAGATAAGTAGTGAGCACCACATTGAAGATTAGTCATGGGATCAGCTAAATCAGTCGCGCCATAACGTTTACCAGTTGCGGGTATAATTTGCATCAAACCAATTGCACCTTTAGGCGATACAGCATCAGCCCTAAAATTAGATTCCACTGTAACCAAGGCTTGTAATAAAGCGGGTGATAAATTAAATTGATCGGCAACTTCTTCAATTTGTTCAGTATATTGAGTAGGCGTTACTAAAGATTTTTTAACCGTTTTAGGTGTAAACTCAGGTTCAAAATCGGGAATAGGGATAATTAAAGGCATCAATCGGCGGGGCGACACAAAAGATTGTACCACATAACTGCGTGAATAAAGTAATTCGTCTTGTTTTTCAGGCGGTTTGTTGGAAAGATGGAGTACGCCTTTTTCATCTAAAAATTTATAGATAGTGACAGACTCTGCTTGTACGTTGATGCTATTTAAACACAAACAACCAATTATTAGATATAGTTTCATCATCTTATAATAACCTACTTAGGAATTCTTTTACAGCCTCCTTGGCAAAGAATATCCATTTAATCTCAATGCCATTAAGCAAGCGTAGGGTGCATAAACGCAGTGTCATGCACCGCAACTGTTTGAAACTCAAAGGTGTATGACGCTTTGCTTATACACCCTACGAGTTGCTATTTTTCAGCAATCACTAGCATTTCAAAATCTTCTGTTGTCAATTTGTCTTCTCTCGAAAAAGCACCGAGCTTTGCGCCGTAAATATCAATTTGGTTAAACCCTACTGTTTTTAACAACCATGTGATTTCAGAAGGGACATAAAATCGCTCATTGCATGTCAATACTTTGATATTTCCCTGATCGTCTTCCAGCGTTGTCACATTGTGATCTCGAAACGTCATCAGATCAAAAGTATTTTTTCGATAAGATGCATTGCCGGTTTCTGTGGCGGCGGAACAAAATGCTTCGATTGAGTGAAACAACGGAAACAATCCGTTCAGCGTGGTAAAAATCACCTTGCCCTTTTCTGTCAAAGAACGAGCGACACTTTTCAGTATCTCATAGTTCATCTCATCGGTTTCCATCAAAGGGAATCCGCCTTCGCACAACATGATTGCGACATCAAACTCTTGAATAAATGGCAATTTTCTGGCATCACCTTGGTAAAAATTGATTGGGAGATTGTGTTTGCTGGCGTTTTCTCTTGCCTTTTTAAGCATTGAATCGGATAAATCAATCCCCGTGACTTGATAACCTCTTTGAGTCAAT
>DYNN01000018.1:20858-36259 GCA_020721045.1 Thiomargarita sp.
ATCAAGAATTCTAAGTGATTTATCAAAATTCATTTCTCGCTCAATGAAATCACATTCACCACGAGTTCCTTGAACAAAATTCTCGTGTTCGTATTTTTTCCCATAATTTTCAAACAGTTGTTCGTACCACTGTTTCATTCCAACAATCCTCTACGATGGCTACTGAATTCGGTTGTCAAGCATTATACTAACAGGACGTTGCACTATCCTTTATAAAATCACAATTTTTCATATTTAACAGCCAGCGTGTGCATAAACGCAGTGTCATGCACCACAAATATTTGAAATTCAAAGGTATATGACGCTTTGCTTATACACCCTACGAGCTTGATATGCCGCAGCTTTAAAACCGATATCCTAAAGAAAACATTATACTACGTCCTTGTTGTGGCATTTGCGTAAACATAGAGTTACTGCTACCAAAGCCGGCTGCGTTGTAGTAACGCGAATCAAGAACATTGAGTATATCCACGTAAGCAGAGAGTTTTGGTAAAATATCGTTTGCTCCAAAATGTAAGTGCATGAGGAAATAGTCGGGGGCTTGTTGCAAGTCGCTGGGATCATCAGTGTTATCATTTTTTAAACCGGTGTTAGTTTTACCAATATAATACAATTGGCTAGTGAGAAAATAATTGCGGTAGCTGAAAGTGCTGCCAAGTTTGAGTTTATGTTTAGCAACATAAGGTAAATCCATCTCCGGATCATCGCTTGAATTTTGTACACTACCGTCAATATAGCTATAGCTACCCCAAAAATTACCCATTATGCTGCCAAATTCGCGTTGATAGCTCAGACTTAAATCTAAACCATAGTGCGTTTCTGTACCGAGATTCTGTAGCTGACCACTACTTTCGATAAAGCCGCCGGGGATAAATTGTACGGGTTTATCTAAATATGCGAAGGAAATTTTGTTATCTACTTCCGCATAGTAAGTGCCGAAATTCATCTGTAAACGTTCGTGAAAAGCATGACTGAAGTTGAATTCTAGGTTGTGTGCTTTTTCAGGTTGCAGATTAAAATTAGGTGAATGGAAGTAGCCGCTGATGTATTCCCCTTGTGCGTTTTGTTCACCGGTAAATGCACCAAATGTAATAACACCTTCTGCTGTTGTTGGTGCACGAAAAGCTTCGCCGTACAATAGTTTAACGATAGTTTTAGGTTGTATACGATAAACAAACCCAAGTCGCGGATTCCAAGTTGAGCCATATTCAGAATTATGGTCATAACGCATACCAAAGGTGGTGGAAAATTTATCTAGCCAACGTGATTGCAACTGTAAATACGCCGCTTGGTTAGTGTAATGGCTATCAAAAAATACAATAGGCAGGCTATCATCGGTATTAGGGTAATAATGATTTTGTTGTTCAGGGGCGACGCCAACGATGAAGGGATTCGGTAAATCAGGTGCTGGTAATGAGTAGTAACTACCATAGCTAAAACCCGCAATCAAGGTTTGATCATCACTGAACAAATAGGTAAATTGTTGTTCTAGACCTTTTTTGCTACTTTTTGAATATTGATAGCCATCATCTTCAAAATCTGTGATTATGTTTAAATATTTAGAAGCCGGTAGTACTTCATATTGGTTATAGTCCAATAAGGTTTCACTAGAGAGTTTATCACCCAGATCGTGATGCCAACGTCCATATACAGTGTTGATTTCGGTATTCAATTGTCCATCTTCGCGGTATAAAGTCGCTTTGGGCAAATAACCTATACTTGTCAGGTTACGAAAAAAGGATTGTTGGAAACCTAAAGTGAGATGTTGGGTTATATTAAGTTTAGCAAACGTAGAATGGCTACTAACAGGTCCTTGATAATTTTCACGTTCAGCAGCTGGAATTTTCACACGCCCATCAAAAGTTGTGGCATCCACTTTAGTAAAATCATTAGGATACAATTCGTGTAAAGGAGACATATCAGCACTGTGCAAATGGGCACCCACGACTAAATCCACATCATCTTGCAAAGCTACACCAGCGCGCGCGGAAAAATAGCTATAGTTATCTGTGCCATAGCTTAGTGAAGCCTCCGTGGTGTTTAATGTTTTGCCATCTTCAGTGATAAGGTTGATCACACCCGCAAAAGCATCTGCACCATACAATGCGGCTGCAGGACCGTAAATAATTTCCACTTGTTTAACGTGATATAAGGGAAAATTTTCTGCAACCGGCACGATATCGCCTGCAGCAGGTTCGATACGCACACCATCTTGTAAAATTAAAAATCGATAGTTATTCAAATGCCCACGTAATGATATAGTGTGGTACGTACTTGCGCGTGTGTTGCGATGCACATCTACGCCCGGCAAATCTTGTAATAAATCCACCAAGCTTGTATAGCGACGTTGGCGAATTTGTTGTTGTGTAATCACAAATACGGTAGCTGGTGTATCATTGATATCCTCTGCGTGTTTTGAAGCAGTAGTGATTTCTACATCAAATAATGACTCAAGCGGTAAATTCAATAAATATTCTATCTCATCTCTATCGGCGTCGGCATCTTTATCGGCATTAGCATAACCAAGAGATGATAATAATAAAAGTCCTAACAGGCTAATATATAAACGAATTAAGGACATAATAGTGTTCTCGTAATTTTGTTGTAAGGTATATTGGAGGGTAGATTCAATTCACTTCTCTACATTTTCGTCTCATTTGTTTATAATCTGTGTTAGCTATTATAAATAATTATTTTGAAGAAAGAAGCAACTTTTAAAATCAAATAAATAAATTGGTATTCACGATAAAATAATAAATTGTAGACAGAATAAGGAAATGATAATGGGATTTTTAGCTAATAAACGAGCCTTAATTATTGGATTAGCAAGTAATCGCTCGATTGCTTGGGGAATTGCACAAGCCATGCGTCGTGAAGGTGCCGAATTAGCCTTTACTTATCAAACAGAAAAATTACGTGAGCGCGTAGAAAAGATGGCAACTGAATGTCATTCTCAAATTGTGCTGCCTTGTGATGTCAGTGATGATGAACAAATTCAAGCCGTTTTCACCGAATTGCAAAAACATTGGGACGGATTTGACATTTTAGTACATTCAGTGGCTTTTGCACCCAGTGAAGAATTAAAAGGCAATTACTTAACCCATGCATCGCGTGAAGGATTTAGAATTGCACATGAAATCAGCTCTTATAGTTTTTCAGCCCTAGCTATGGCGGCACGCGGTATGATGCAAGGGCGTAACGCTGCTTTATTAACCTTAAGCTACTTAGGTGCAGAACGCGCATTACCCAGTTATAATGTCATGGGATTAGCCAAAGCCAGTTTAGAAGCCAATGTCCGTTATATGGCGCACAGTTTGGGACCTGAAGGGATTCGCGTCAATGCTGTTTCAGCCGGACCCATTCGTACCTTAGCTGCAGCCGGCATTGCTGATTTTCGCAGTATGCTAGATTATGTTGCTAAAAATGCACCTTTACGTCGCAACGTGACCATTGAAGATGTAGGTAATACTGCCGCATTTTTATGTTCAGATTTAGCCGCAGCCATCACCGGAGAAATTACCTATGTAGATTGTGGTTTCAATATCATTGCGATGGGTACAAATACCTAAATAATCCAACTATAACAATTTCCAACACGAGAGGATTAATTACATGAGTCCTGATGACAAAAAACGCCAAGTCGCTGAAGAAGCTTTAAAATATGTTACACCCGACACCATCATTGGCATTGGTACTGGAAGCACTGCCAATCACTTTATTGATGCATTGGCTAAAATCAAACACCAAATCAAAGGCACAGTTGCCAGCTCTAACGCAACCGCTGATCGCCTGAAATCGCATGGTATACCCGTATTTGATTTAAACAGTGTCGATGAAATTTCAGCCTACTTTGACGGTGCTGACGAATCTAACCGACACTTACATTTAATCAAAGGCGGTGGTGGTGCATTGACACGAGAAAAAATTGTTGCTGCCGCTAGTCAAAAATTCATCTGTATCGCTGATGATAGTAAATTAGTCGATGTATTAGGTAAATTTCCCTTGCCAGTTGAAGTCATTCCGATGGCACGCAGTTATGTAGCACGCGCCTTAGTCAAATTAGGTGGAAAACCGGTATGGCGTGAAAACTTCACCACAGATAACGGCAATATTATTTTAGATGTGCACAATCTACAAATCATAGAACCCGTTAAATTAGAAACCGAATTAAACCATATTACTGGTGTAGTGACCAATGGCTTATTTGCCCTTCGTCCCGCTGATCTACTATTATTAGGCAGTGATAACGGAGTGAAAATTGTAAAATAAACCCATTTACCGTAAATCTACCATGACATTCCTTGAAAATGCTGGATTATGGCGCGAAAAACCACAATCCAGCCTGATTTACTACTAACGATTAACTTTAGATATGAAAGTGTTATATATCAATTGGGCACCAATATGGATGGGTGCCGAAGTAGGTGGTGGCGTTAATATTTACCAACAAACCATGGCAGTAGCAATGGTTAATCGCGGCTACGAAATATATTCTCTATCTGCTGGCTATGCCTATAATTTTGCTGGAGATATTTATTTACGGCGCGGGGCTGATTACAAAGGTACAATTAATTACGAAATTGTCAACGCACCCAATGTTGCTCCCGGCTTTTTTAATTTTTCCACGCCATTAGCCGATGTCGCAGAACAGAAAGTTGAAGAAATTTTTCGTCGCTTTTTAACCGACATTAAACCAGACATTGTTCATTTTAATAATATTGAAGGATTTTCTGCTAATTGCCTCACCATTACTAAACAACAAAATATTAAAACTGTTTTTTCCTTACATAATTACCATCCAATTTGTAATCAAGTTTATTTGTTGTATCAAGATAAAGAAATTTGCCTAGATTTTCAACAAGGTGCCCGTTGTTTATCTTGTATCAATCCACCTTCTAAACAAGCAGAATTGCGTAAACGAAAATTAACCTACCATTTTCATTTATTTCCAGAAGGACATATTTTATGGATTCCACTGCGTTTTGCGATTAAAACGGCAAAAAGCATTGTTTTATCACTTAAAGTATTGAAATCTATTATTACTTCTTATCGAGAAAGAAAAAATAATCAAGCCAAACCCATCACACAATTAATGCCTTCACAGGAAATCTCTTTTAACAATGACGAGTTAAAACAAGTAGCGGGTTTGCCTTATCAAGAGCGACGTGACGAAATAATTGCAATACTCAACCAAACTGATTTACTCCTTTCTGTATCCAGTTGGGTTAAAAAAGTTTACATTGACATGGGTATTGATGAATATCGCATTAAAACTTGTCATATTGGTAGTAAAATCGCCGATTTAACACCCACTTACCAGCCTAAACGGCGACAAATGAACGAAGCCATTAATGTAGTGTTTATGGGTATTTCATCACTACCTAAAGGATTGCCTTTTTTCCTAAATAGTTTATTTGAAATGGATAACGGATTGTTAGCTAAAATAAAATTACATATTTATGCTCGAGGAATCAATACATTATCTCATTTATTAGAACCACTATCACGTCGATTAGGTTTATTAGTCATACAAGACGGCTATCACTATCAAGATATTCCTATGATTTTACGAAAAATGGACGTTGGAATTGTACCACCGATTTGGTGGGATAACGCGCCACAAGTAGTTTTTGAAATGTTAGCGATGACTGTACCTGTTATTGGTGCAAAAATTGGTGGAATTCCAGATTTTGTGCGTCACGGCGAAAATGGTTTATTATTTGAGCCCGGCGATACTCACGATTTAATTAATCAATTGACGATTGTCCTTTTAGACCCCAGCTTGATCGAACGATTAAGACAGGGTATCACTCCTATGAAAACGATTGCTGAACATACTGATGAATTGGAAAATTTCTATCAAAAATTGGTTTAACCAAGCAGGCAAAATAATCACTACACCTGAAAGATCACTACACACACAAATCAAAAAATTACTATCACCTGATGCCGATTACTTTGCTTGGCTAATACAACACAAACTATATTGTCGTACTTTCAAATCATTACCTAGCAAAAAGCCATTTTTCTCAATCCTAATGCCTGTGTTTAACACCGATATAATTTGGTTGAAAATGGCAATTAATTCCGTGTTAGATCAATATTTTATTAATTGGGAATTGATTATTTGTGATGACGCTTCGACTCAAGAAGAAACCAAGCAAATACTGACACAATTTACCGCCTTGGATCGTCGAATTTTACTAATCACTAATGAAAGAAATCAAGGAATTGCAGAATCAACCAATCGCGCTGCAGCTTTGGCAAAAGGGCAATTTCTCGCATTTTTGGATCACGATGATGTGCTATATCCTGATGCGTTAGCGGTCATGTATACTGCAATGCAACAAAATCAGCAAGGTACTGTTTTTTATTCAGATGAAGATCGGATGTCACCACAAGGTTTTCGCTATCAGCACAATTTTAAACCTGGTTTTTCCCCTTCCCTATTAGAAACACATAATTACATTTTGCATCTCATGTGTATAAAAACAGTCGCTTTTCAACAAGTAGGTGGAATGCGTCAATTATGTGATGGTTCGCAAGATTTTGATTTATTGCTGCGTTTATTTGATCAACAAGCGATTTTTGTTCACGTACCCGATATTCTATATTCTTGGGGTGAAAGCACTACCTCTATGGTGGGCGGACAAATGAAAGCAGAGATTTTTGTCAGTGGTAAACGTGCCTTAGCCGATCATTTGAAACGACGTGATGAACAAGCTGAAATCCTTGATTCTCCTTATGAAAAGTTTTATGGACATTACTGGATTCGCTGGCAATTACCAACCTCTATACGGGTATTAATGATTAAAAGTGGATTTGCTGCAGCTCCATTTGATTTACCTTTGCCTGATTTACCTGTACGTTATCAAGTGACATTAATAAAAGTAAATAATATTTCAGAATATATTCAATCGATTCAGTTAAATCAATATGATATAGTGATATTTTTGCAAGCGGGCATTTATCCAAAAAACTGGGAATTATGGTTAGATGAACTCTGCGGTTGGGCTTTACGCAAAGATGTTGCTATAGTGATAGGCAATACTTTGCAAAATCCAGAAAAACGCGTTATTCATGCTGGAATCAGTTTGTTGCCAGATGGTAATATTATGTATGATTTCAAAGATTTTCCTTCACAAGGCAATATTTTATTACAGAGAATGCGTGATTGTTTTGCGGTGCAAGGATTACAAATGGCAATCAGTGCGTCTCATTTAGATAAATTACTGCAAAATCAGGCAATAAATTCAGATAATTGGGATATAGAACTCTGTTTGCGCGCTCAACAGCAAAATTGGCGAATTGTGTGCAATCCTTATGCAACTGCTTATTTTTATGGTGATTGTAGTTTGTTACCCTATGTTTCTCAACAGACAATTCAGGCTTTATTGCAACCTAATCAACGCGATCACTACATTAATCCTAATTTAATTTCTGACTGGCGAGATAAACGGTTGCCACCACAATTGCCTAGAAAAGAACCAGAATTTGATCCCAGTATTATCCAAACGCCAGCATGGGTTAGTATACCTAGGAATTATTCTGATTTTGCCAGTCATTTAGCCTATTATCCATTTTTTTCGATTATTCTAACAACTTATAATAGTAATCTACTCTATTTAAAAGAAATGTTAGAATCGATTTATCAACAAAACTATACACATTTTGAAGTTTGTATCAGTGATGATGCTTCTGACGATCCACAATTACAACAATTTTTGCAAACGATTAATCAAGTCGATTCACGTTTTAAAGTAAATTTTGCTACAACTCGTGGCGGCATTGCAGTCAATACCAATCGTTGTTTAGCTATGGTGCAGGGAGATTTTTTAGTTTTTTGTGACCATGATGATCGTTTAGAACCCCATGCTTTAACCGAATTAGCGATTTATATTAATCAACATCCAACAATAGATATTATTTATTCTGATGAAGATCAAATAGATATAGAAAATAAACGTGATAATCCTCATTTTCGTTCCAATTGGAATCCGGATTTATTTACCAGTCAAATGTATTTTCCCCATTTGGTTAGCATTCGTAACAGCTTGTTAATAGAAAATAATATTCGATTAAATCCAGAATTAGACGGTGCGCAAGACTACGATTTATTGTTGCGTTTGACCGAATTAACCAAAAACATTGGACATATCCCTAAAGTGCTGTATTCATGGCGTTGTCACGATAATTCGGTAGCTCTAAATGCCAATGCCAAAAGTTACGCATACGCAGCCGGTCGACAGGCTTTAGCTAATGCGATGCAACGTCGTGGTGAAAAAGCGATTGTTATTAATGCGTTAGGTACAGCTTTGGGTGTTTATCGTGTTAAGAGACAGGTACGACCAACGACAGTTTCTCACATTATCTATGCACAAACGGATTTGGTTTTTTCTGCGATTCAAAGTATTTTATTATTAACCACACAATCCATTGAAATTATTGTTGTTATCGAAAAAAATTGTCACGATTTAATCACTAAAATACAGCAACGATTTGCGCAAATTCAAATAGTTTTAGTCGCCGATAATTTAGGACAAGCAGCTTGTTATAATGCAGGTGCGGCGGTGGCAACCGGTGAAGTGTTATTTTTTTCCCCTGATATTGTGGAAATTATTGATAGCGAATATCCAAATGCCGCTTTAGAACATACGCAACGCGCTGATATTGGTGTGATTGGCAGTAAATTAATTTATCCTAATGGTACATTTTATCACACGGGTATTTTGTTAGGAGTCAATGGGTTATGCGGTTATGCGCATCGTTTTATGTGGCAAGGACCCGGTTATTGGTTTTATACTCAATCCATTCGTAATTATAGTGCAGTGTCATGGAATTTAATGGCGGTAAAACGTTGTTATTGGGAAAGTGTTGGCGGTTTTGATACGACTTTATTACGCTTTGCTGATGTTGATTTTTGCTTGAAATTGAACCAGTTAAGGCATGTCTATACACCCTATTTATGTGGTGTATTAAAGCATAATGTGCATCATTTGGAGGAATTGCGTTGTGATCAATCTGCTGCTATCTTGCGTGAACGCTATAATTCATTGATTGAAAACGATTATTATTATCATCCACAGTTATCACGTCAATGGGAAAATTTTGCATTACGTTGTTCTGATCCTATAGAAAGTTGATTTTAATGGTATAATCTAACAAGTTGGATTGCAGGCAAAAAATATACTGCAATCCATCAAAGACCATTAACTCAAGAGATCGGTAATAAGATGCTGTAATTTTCTTGATTGGATGCGATGTGTAAGACGTTGACTAAAAACAATGGCTTGCAGATCGTGTAATGCGGTTTCAAACTGATCATTGACAACTAGATAATCAAATTCTACATAATGTTCAATCTCTTCTATCGCTTTACCTAAGCGTTTTCTGATCACTTCATCATCATCTTGCTGGCGATCACGCAGCCGTTGTTCCAAAATTTGACGCGAAGGTGGCAAAATAAAAATACTGATAGAATTAATTTGTAATTCAGTAAGTTGTTTACGTACTTGCTGTGCGCCTTGCCAATCAATTTCTAAAATAACATCAATACCTTTTTGTAGTTGTGCTAAAACCCATTTTTGTGAAGTGCCATAATAATTACCAAAAACGTGAGCATGTTCTAAAAATACAGCTTGATCAAGCAATTGTAAAAATTCTTTTTTAGTAATAAAGTTGTAGTGAACACCTTCTTGCTCACCCGAACGTGATGAGCGAGTGGTGTAAGAAACTGAAGTACAAATATTGGGCAAACTTTCGATTAACGCTTTGACTAAACTGGTTTTTCCAGCACCAGAAGGGGCTGAAATAATGTACAAGGTACCGGTATACATTAAAATTCCTTAGAAAATGAGTTTGAGGAAATTATAAGAGATAGGTTATGAAATAATCGGTGTTAAAGCAATTATTTTGATGAAAAAAAGTGCAAGACCGTAGGTCCGATTGGCGTAGCGTAATCGGACGCATGTTTATCAGATACTAAAAAAAATGATCGGATATGGCAGCGGTATTATTGGGAACATCTGATTCATGGTGAGGTGGACCATCACAACGCTATGTGGATTATGCGCATGTGAATCCTTTGAAACATGGGTTTGTAAAACGTGTAGCGGATTAGTATCCCACGTTTCACCAATAAGTCACACAAGGCATTTATTTACCTTGTGGTGTGGTGATATAGATAGTTCGGTTTGCGGCGGCGAATAACATGCGTCCGATTACGCGTCGCTAATCGGACCTACGCGGGCTTGAATTAGTTTGATAATTATTTTAATATACGTAAAGTTGGAGAGTTAAGACGAAACCGAATATCCCCTTAATTTTCTACTCATTGCGAGCAAATAAATGCCACTTCTTACTGTTATCATTCCTTTTTTAAATGAAAACACTGAAATTGAAGAAACTGTTAAAAGTATTCGGGAAACACAAGATGAACCCGTTGATATCATTCTAATTAACGATCAATCTCAAGATGAATTTAATTATGAAACAGTGGCTAAGCATTATGATTGCCACTACATTTTTAATATTGAACGGTTAGGTGTCGCTGAATCACGAAATTTAGGTGTATTATTGACAAAAACGCCTAATTTTTTGATTATTGATGGTCACATGCGCTTTTACGCTGATAATTGGATCAAAAAAATTCATAAAGCAATTCAAGAAGATGGACGTGCAATTTATTGTACCCAATGTGAAGCTTTATCGTTTGAAGAACCGGAAAAACGTAGTGGGTATACACAAGGTGCTAAACTTAATTTTGGCGAACCTGAGAAGCATATTGAATTTGTCAATGTTATTGAACCTAAATGGTTGTCTATTCAACCTGTTAGTTCTAAACCCCGCGAAATTCCCTGTATTTTAGGTGGTGCTTATGCAGCAACACGTGATTATTACTTAAAACTGCATGGTTTAAGTGGCTTAAAAAAATATGGAAGTGATGAAGCTTATTTAAGCTTAAAAGCTTGGTTGGAGGGAGGAAGTTGTAAAGTTATTTCTGATATCACTATTGGTCACAAATTTAGAAAAGCACCACCCTACGAAACTGCAACAACACCTGAACGACTTTATAATAAATTGTTAATTATTAAAACAGTTTTACCTGAAGCACTTGGCGAAGAACAAGAAATGTGTTTAAGGCATCATTTTCATTACAAGGAAACACTGGGGATGATGAAAGCGAATATCCATGAGGTGGTTACTCTAAAAAAATATTATCAACAGATTTTAACTGCTGATCTTAAAAGATTTTTTAATATAAATAATACAGAGCCAGTGTAGATTTTATTAAAAAAATATCTCACACGTTTAATTTTTGTTTAGTAGGAGAAAATGCAATGCAGTTTGAAACACCGAGAAATTATTCAGAACTTTCTCAATCAGTTAACTTAGCCGCAAACAATGCTGCTGGTATTCATGCATTAACTGAAGATAGCACCGAAGAATTAGTTCTTCGTAATTGGTTAGACATAACCATCCAAGAATGGGAAGAAACTTCTAAAAAACTGTGGATGGGAAGTACGCCTACCACTGCATCATCGACGACTGTAGCATCAACGACTCCTATATAGATAGCTCTCGTAAATCTCGTAGGGTGTATGACGCTGCGTTTATGCACCTTACGAAAATTAGTTAATTATTTTCAAGTTTAATATGTAATAAGCGTAGTGATGCTAAGATTTCTGCGTCACCATTGACACGTTCGCCAATTTCAAGATTTTTATCAATAATACCTTTGATTGCTTTTAGATCAAATCCACCATATTCTAATAAATTCAATGTTCTAATTAAACTAAAGGGTTGGTTAAATGTTTGACAATATTGTAAGGTATTAAGCAAACGCAATGTCAGCATAGTAAAAACACATTTATCACAAAGACCACAATTGTATACTGATGCTTCAAAATTGTGCCAACAAACACGTAGACTTTCCAAAACAACAGGATGATTACCAATATACGCAGTTTTGTCCATACGTTCAGTGTTTGCACCTTCATGTTCAAATGTGAGGGCATTTGTGGAAAAAAGTGGATCAAGAACTGGATGTGATCCCCAGGGAAATAGAAAGTCATAGGTGTAACTCGCTGGAATATAAAATTTATTCCATTGATTGGTCAGTAACGTGGCGACTGATGCCAGCGCAATGCCATGTGCAATATTTCCCCAACTTGCAAAATTACCTAAAATTTGACGAAGATTAGTTTCCACTTCTATCAGTGGTTTATCTAGCTGTTTAGCTGCTTGATTTAAAACATAAGACGTTTTTTGTCTTAGCACTAAGTTTTTTAATCCAATATCAAATCCATGAATAAATAATAAATGATCAATTTCTTTTAGGTTATTGAGTACAGTGTAAAAAGAATCAACACCGCCGCTAAAAGTGCAACCAACTTTTTTATCTTTAGATGCCAAATAGGGATAGTAAGGTTCAATTTCATCTACTTCAATATTTATTTTATTTAGTGTGCGATCAAAACAATGGTAAATATCCTGAATTTTATAAATATTCAAAAGTAATCTTTCTGACATTTTTCCTTTAATAACAAGTGGTTCAGAAAAACGCATTGCAGGCAGCAAAGCACTAAGAAGAAACGTGTCCGTCAAATTAACTGACAAAATAGGTCGAGAACAACGGAACCATAACTCAAAAAGACGTTGATTAACAGTAAATTGTCCTTGTACCAAAGTCGGTGTGGAATGGGAAGCAATCTGTTTTTGATCGATGATAATCATGAATGTGTTTTGTGTTAAAATGAAAAATTGATATGGGATTTTTTAACTAAGCTATTTAAACATAAATCATGATTATTGTTAATAACATACAATCACACCGTCACGATAATTTTGTCGAGTTACGGAGTGATATTCAAATCAATAACAAAATTGAAACGATGTGGCTTCGTTGGCAGGGCGAAGAATGTCATATACCTGCCGATATTTTTTTGATTGCTACCCTACTTTTTGCGATGCGAGCGAATGAAAAGTTGGTCATTAAAGGCGTTGTTTCAGAAAGATTGTTACAAAATATTTATAAAATTCAAGAAATTCACCATTGTTTTGATCGCACACTTTCGATTATCGAAGTGGAAGTTGAAGATGTATTACCTTGGAATATGACTGATTATTGGCAACGCATTCAAACGGAAAGTTTTAATTCAAATAAATCCGTTGTAGGTTGTTGTTTTAGTGGCGGTGTTGATTCTTTTTACAGTGTATTTCAGCATCTTTATGAAGTTGAAACCTTAGTTTTTGTTCATGGTTTTGATATCGCATTAGAAAATACAGTACTCAAAGATAAAGTATTGCAATCACTACAAGTTGCTGCTAATCGATTGGAAAAAAATTTGTTAGTTGTAGAAACCAACATTCGCTATTTTTGTCATTATGCGGGTGATTGGGATAAGCATTATCATGGTACAGCTATTGCCGCTGTTGGGGCTGCACTATCCAATCATCTGCACAAATTATATATTCCCTCCAGTTTTACATATAGCAATATATTTCCTTGGGGTGGTCATCCCTTATTAGACCCATTGTATTCTACCAATTACATTGATTTTGATCACGATGGATGTGAAGCTACGCGAATTGAGAAAATTAAAGCGATTGCAACAGAAGCCATTGCGATGGATACATTGCGAGTTTGTTATGAAAATCCAAATAACACATATAATTGTGGGCAATGCCGTAAATGTATTTCTACAATGTTTAATTTGGAACTGTTTGGTGCGCTTGCACAATGTAAGACATTTAATCTTCCTTTTAATATCGATAAACTACAAAATGCAAGCAATAATCCAATAGAACAGATAAGAATCAGAGAAATATTAGCTGTTGCCCATAAACTCAATCTTTCGCCGGATATTATTAAATTTCTACAGCAATTGGTAATTAATAACGATAAAAAGCCAACTCAAGCAATTTTGCCTCAACGTATTGATATTCATGCTTATTTAAAGCAATTTTCTGGAAAAAGCGTCACTTACATTCCTAATCATGGAAATGCAGGCGATGCTCTAATTGCTGCGGCTACGTACCAATTATTTGAAAAACATCATATTAATTACATAACTAAATTCTCTGATGCTGAAATTGAAACTATTGAAGGCGGTATCGTATTTTATGGAGGTGGTGGAAATTTAGTACCCCATTATCATAGGGGCGAAGAATGTATCACTAAAGCACTTCCACGTTGTGATCAATTGGTTATTTTACCTCATACAATTCAAGGTCATTATCGTTTTCTTCATCATTTACCTAGCAAAGTCACTATTTTCTGTCGTGATCTCAATTCTTATCACTATGTAAAGAGTATTTATTCAGAACCTGAGCAAGTTTATTTGTGTGATGATTTGGCTTTTCATTTTGATTACCAACCTTATCAAAATCAAGGCAAAGGAATTGCTAATATGTTTAGGTTAGATGTTGAGAAAACCAGCATCACAATTCCCGCTGATAACATTGATCTTTCTAGTGCGATCAAAATTCCGCCGATGGATTCTATTGAAACACGTTATAAATTTTTAGCTGATGCATTTGTTAAATATATTGCGCAATATGAAGTAGTGAATACTAATCGTTTACATATTGCCATTGCCGCCGCTCATTTAGGTAAGAAAGTCACACTCCATGCGAATAGTTATTGGAAAAATGAAGCGGTATTTCAATTGTCTATGAAGAATAATTTTGCCAATGTGACCTTTGTCGCTGAACTAAAAGTACCTAATGCCAATATTCCTAACACATTGGTAGCAAAATTTGTTGAAATGTTAAATGTAGAAGCGACTCGTTCGTTTCAACAAGATTTAGAAGGTGTGAAAAAGCTGATGATCATAGGTATGGCAGCATGGAATTATGCAATTGCTAAAGATTACAGCCTGTTAAAACGTATTATTGAGCGAGATGACATTAATACGTCCAGAGAATTTGAATATGTACTCACGACGTTAATTGAAAGAAAATTGCAGTTATTTCCAAATACACATCAACTGGTTGATAATTGCAAAATTAACTTGTCTGAAAATAATCATTATGAAATCTCGTTGAATAATATCGAGAATTAAATCAAGCAGTTATAATATAATACAAAAATGCTGTTAACAACGCGGGCAAGCGCATTAAAACTTCAGACCTACGCGGGCTAAAATAGCAACAATGATACTTTATAAGAGATTCTAATCATGGGACAACGGGTGATGACTCAAAATACCCTCTTCTATGGCGATAACTTGCCAGTGATTCGAGAGTATTTGGCAGATGAAACGATTGATTTGATTTATTTAGACCCACCGTTTAATTCCAGTCGCAGTTACAACGTGCTTTATAAAGATGAAAGTGGTGCTGAGGCGGAGGCGCAAATTGTCGCGTTTGAAGACACTTGGCATTGGAATCAAAGCACT
>DYNN01000185.1 GCA_020721045.1 Thiomargarita sp.
AACAGAAAGCGAATTATCAAATACATACATTTAAATATGTTTTTTGAAGCAGAAGTGAAGAAAGTCAGTTTAGCAAAACGTATTAAGTTGTTGAACGGACAGTGGATCAATCGTGATATTATAGGCGCTCGTAATATTTTGTTACGGGCTTTGGTAGATAAACCACACAAATTAATGTGGCAGTTGGGAAGTGTCTCTAATCAAAGTATTTCCTAAGAAAAAATGATCGGTATTAAATTTGATGAAAATCAGTGGTTTCTCTTTCGTTCGTCACGGAACATTGTTAGGCTATCCTTATGTTGAAAGTTTAACCTCCTTACTATCCCTATGTGATGAAGTCATTGTTGCCGTTGGCAAAGGGCAAGACGATACCTTACAACGCATCAGAGCCATAACCGATCCTAAATTACGCATCATTGAAACTACTTGGAATGAAGCGATGCATGATCGTGGTTACGTCTATGCACAACAAAAAATGATTGCCCAATTCAACTGTACTGGTGATTGGGCATTTTATTTAGAAGCTGATGAAGTATTGCATGAACAAGACATCGCGCCTTTAAAACAAACCCTACAATCTTACCTAAATAATCCAAATATAGAAGCGTTAGTTTTTGATTATTATCACTTTTATGGCTCACCTCATACTATTGCAATCAGTCCGGGCTGGTATCGACGTGCACCACGCATCATTCGTAATAACATCCGCAATTATTCCCCCGACGGTTTATTTTTCATTGTCATGGCACACAATAAAAAAGGACGTTATCCATATGCCACTTTAGCTAATGTACCTATTTACCATTACGGACACGTGCGAGCGGTACAACAAATGCAGCAAAAAATTCAACAGGTTAGCACTTATTGGGGACATCAACCACCACCATTCACCGGCTATGGGAATATTGATCCACAAGCGATTGATAAATTTAATGGAACGCATCCAGCAGTCGTACAAAAATGGCTTATTTATCATGCAGAACAACAATTGCATTTAAATCCAGATTATCGTCCAACACGGCGTGAACGTAAACATCGCTGGATGATGCAATTAGAACGTTTATTTCACCTAGAATTAAGCAAAAAACATTATTATTTAACTAAATGACACTTTTAACATTACATCATCTTAATATTACACGTTATTTTATTATCTCAATATTAGGATTTTCCATTCCCTTCTCAACAGCCGCCACGAATATTACTATCGGTCTAGTACTTCTCTTATTATTAACAGAATTAATTTTAATATCAAATAATTACAAACACAAATGGCTTATTTTGCGAGATCAATCTATTATCTGGTTAGCCATTGCCTTATTCAGTTTTATGTTACTAGCAATACTCTATACGACTGCTAATTGGTCAGAAATAAATAAAATGTTATTAAAATATCGTGAATTGTTACTGATTCCTTTGTTTTTCCTATTAATTAGAGATAGAAAAAGCCAACAATTGGGTTTATACAGTTTTATAGCAGCAATGATACTGACTTTATTTCTATCTTATGTAATTACTTGGACTGGTTGGCATATCGGTAAAGGCACCGTTGAAAATCCATTTGTCTTTAAAAACCACATTACACAAGGTATTTTGATGTCGCTCGTTGCTTATTTTCTCGCCATTCAAAGCATTCAACAACGATCAGGACGTACATTACGAATTATTTTCATATTGTTAGCAATGATCAATATAATCTTCATGACACAAGGGCGAACGGGCTACTTAGTGCTTGGATGTTTAATTTTATTACTGATTTATCAACTATATTATTGGCGTGGATTATTCATAGGCGTAATAGCACTTTCTTTAGCTAGCACAATGATTTATATCGGTTCAGATCAGGTTAAAATGCGGATTGATAAAATTTCTGATAATGTTACCGCTTATAAACAAGGAGAAAGTGAAACATCGATCGGTTTTCGGCTTGAATTTTATCAAACCAGTTTACAATTAATTGCCAAACATCCATTTTTTGGTACTGGAACCGGCAGTTTTCATCAAACCTATACCGCATTAGCAACCGCACAAAATAAACCAATAACCGAAAATCCACACAATGAGTACTTGATGATCGCCGTACAATGGGGCTTGATTGGATTAAGTTTATTTATTGGTTTACTTTATATCATATGGCGACAAGCAAATAATTTATCTATAGAAAACAAAAGGATGTTACAAGGTTTGCTCATCACAATGGGCGTAGGTTGTTTAGTTAATTCGTTATTACTTGATTTTACTGAAGGTCATGCGTTTGTATTTTTATTAAGCGTTTTTATGGCAGACTGCGAGAATGAGCACCCTTTGAAGACGACCACTAGTGCCTTTAATTAGTCTTCGTTTTCTAGTTTATGTGTTTTTAACTACTTAAATAGGAATAATTTAATGAATTACGCTAATAAACATTCAAATCATGAGGCATCTTGGCAGCACATCTCATTCATTTTGGCTGTCACAGCACTCATTCTATTTGCTAGAAAGCCAGACGCCCTACTCAATCCACAATTTTGGGCAGAAGATGGAGTTATATTTTTTTTAGAACAGTATAAACAAGGGGTATCGGCTATATTCAAACCTTATGCAGGCTATTATCACCTTGTACCTAGACTTGTTGCTTTATATACAGACAGATTTTTTCCTTACACATTAGCACCTTCTATTTATAACTATTCCTGTTTTTTGATAAGTATCGGTGTTGTTGCAAGTGTTTTTTCACCAAGATTCAAAGTGCCTTACAAAGTTTTATTTGCT
>DYNN01000104.1:0-492 GCA_020721045.1 Thiomargarita sp.
ATTAATTCATCTAATGAAGAAAGGCACGCGGCGATTTTTTGTTGTTCGGGGAGGGTGGGAAGTGCCATTTTTATAGAATAAATTTCATTTCTATTAATTCCGGGAACTGCACCGTTATCTTTAAAATCTTCTAATTTACTTTTTTCTAGCGTAAGTTTTAAGAAAAACATTAGATAATTTTGTGAATCCTTATTTTTAACATAAAAAGTTGTATCAATTGGATAACAATCCGATACAATCCAATTAATTTGTCCTGCTGATCCTTTTCGCCCAACCACAATTGCAGGAGCATTAACTAAAGCATTATCGTGATAACCAACTATACCATTAGAGCCAACTACAGGAATTAACCCGCCATTTCTCTTTTTTTCTGGTAATGGACTCCCGTACTCAAGACTAATAATCTCCCCCAAACTTTTCTCCACCCACTCCCCCGCGTCCCGAAACTCAGGAAAGCGCAGCGTAGGCACAGTTTCACCTTCTGCGGGGAAA
>DYNN01000104.1:550-10352 GCA_020721045.1 Thiomargarita sp.
GGTGATTAATTCATCTAATGAAGAAAGGCACGCGGCGATTTTTTGTTGTTCGGGTAAACTAGGCAATGGAATAGGAATAACATCCAGTTTAGCCCTGTTCAATTTAGGTTGTGCCGTACCAGTGAGAAAATTTATTAGACTAATTGAATTCAGATAATTTTCAACAGCCAATTGAGTGTGAAAATTCTCAAACTTCAATACGTGAGCATGATTATTTACCCATGTTTTTCCTGAAATTGAGAAGGCAATTGGATATGCCCTTGTTACTAAATTAGCTCCATCTTCAGAAACACAAAATAAATCTTGGTATTTTTTTCAAGTACTTAGTTTATTACGAATTAGCTTCCACAATAGTTTAAGAAAATTATCAGGTTTGGCTTTTTCGACATGGGTTTGCACTTTACATTGAGATAGCACAATGTTGATGTGTTCTGCTTTCATGTGAAATTTTTCAGTAAGCATTTGTCTGGCTAAATGTTCGTCCAATACTATCTTCTTCCTTTCCTTTCTGTTAGGTGTGTTATTTATCCATACCAATTTTTTTCCATACGCACCATCTATAATTTCATAACTATCATGAGCATACGGTTTTACCATAAAAAATTCTTTAGCGTAATAAAAATTGAAGTCTTTATCACAAATTTTTTCCAAATTGGACATGAAATCAATTGGATTCTTATCAATAATGGAAAATCTATATTGGCTTAGCCATTGCTGATGTTTATTACTAAATCTTACAAGTTGAAAGGTTTGGTTTGATTCGTCAATTGTTATTACACGATATTTTCCACTATATTCTTGATGCTCTTTTGAGAATGCAACTGGCTGGTGAAGATAATTTCCCATACCAATATCAACTAAGTACTTTTCATCATCGAGTTCAACAATGATAACTGAATGGGTTGCCACATCATAACTGGGTAATTCCATATCATTAATGTGATTCATCATGACTTCAACTAAATGAGCTTTGTAACCCAAATGTTTTAATAATTCGTGTAATGCGGAATGTAATTCAAAACATATCCCACCTTGATGATTACTAAACTGATTATGTAAGAGTTTATAGGGGTCTAATTCGATGACGCTGATATCCATATTAAGAAAGAAAAAACCGCTAAAATGAATATGATACAGGTGATTTTCCATAATTTTAGCCAGACTATCAATAGATGGGCAAGTATTTATTAACTCCTTACAATTTATTAAAGATAAATAACGACTTTTGAAGTGTTCGACTTTGTTGCGCATTTAATATTCCTAATAATTGTTCTCATTCAGTTGATTTTATCAATATATTTCTTTTAAATCAATTGTTAATGAATTCAATGAAGATGTGTTGATAAATGTATTTGGTTTAAAATTATCAATATTTAGGGTAAAATAATGACGGTTTAATTTATTAAAATTAGCAATTTATGATAATTTTTTTAAATCTAAAAATGACTACGTGGCTAATTTTATGCAACACAGAATTGCTTATATCAAACTCACATTAGAATATCAAAATTATGAACAATTCGTTTTGATCTAAATTTGTTTAATTAAAGGTAATATAAATGCAAAATAAAGTTGTAATTTTAGGAATTAATTGCGCCTATCATGAATCTTCAGTTTGTGTAGTGGTGGATGGTCAATTAGTCGCTGCAGTTGAAGAAGAACGTTTTAATCGCGTGAAACATGCTAAGTCTTCTGGTGTTGATAAAGCAGACATTTTACCTCTACAAAGTATTGAATTTTGTTTGCAACGTGCGGGTTTAGATAATCTGGCGGGTGTTCATTCAATTGGTTATTCGTTTAAACCAAAAGAGCGTTTAGATAAGAATTGTCACTATCAACATGGTTACTTACCTACGCCCGATGATTTTGGTACATTGGCAGGAGAGGAATTGTTTTATCAGGGTAATTTGAAAGTAGAAAAACAATGCCGTGATATGGGCTTTACAGGGGAATTTTACTATTTAGATCATCATGATTGTCACGCAGCCAGTGCTTTCTTTGTTTCTAATTATGAAAAAGCAGCGGTATTGGTCATTGATGGAATCGGTGAATTTGAATCAACGACGTTTTATCAAGGAGAAGGCATTAATCTCAGAAAATTGAAATCTTTTGATTATCCAAATTCATTGGGATTTTTATGGGAAAAGATGACCGCTTTTTTAGGATTTAGTGAATATGATGCTGCGAAAGTCATGGGTTTGTCTTCTTATGGACAACCCGGCGTATTTAAACCGCATTTAGAAAAATTATTGCAGGTTGCAGCAGATGGTAGTTTTACGATTGATGATGCGTTAACTCAATTTAGAAATCGGAATTATGAACATCTTGAGACAATATTTGGAATAGCTAAACGCGATAAACCCGTCGATAAAGTCGATGCCCAAACTCAAATCTATGCAGATATTGCTGTGGCTTTGCAAGTTGCAACAGAGGAGATTTTTTGTAAATTAGCTGCCAGTTTGCGTCAAGAAACAGGATGTGAATATTTGTGTATTGCCGGTGGTGTTGCGTTGAATTGTGTAGCAAATGGTTATTTGAGCTATGAGCAATTCTTTAACAATTTTTACGTGCAACCTGCTGCAAATGATGCAGGTACAGCGATTGGTGCGGCTTATTTGATTTGGCATGAGATATTAAAACAACCAAGAATTGCTGTTGATAAAACTCCCTATTCGGGACCTGAATTTTCCGATGATGTGATAGAACAGGCTTTACAAGCATTTTCATTGCATTATCAACGCATTGATCAGATTGAATCTTCAGTCGCTGATTTATTAGTGGCAGGTAAAATTATCGCGTGGTTTCAAGGGAAAATGGAAATTGGACCGCGTGCTTTAGGTAATCGTTCTTTATTAGCTGATCCTAGAAAAATGGAAGTGATCGAGTTGATGAATCGCAAAGTAAAACATCGCGAGTTATTCAGACCATTTTGTCCCAGCGTGTTGAAAGAAAAAGCCAATGAATGGTTTGAGTTACCTGATCCTATTCCAGAAGTGGCTGATTATATGCTGGGTGCGTTTAGAGCTAAAAAAGATAAAGCGCATTTAATTCCAGCCGTTGTGCATTTTGATGGAACCAGCCGCATTCAAACAGTCAGACAAGATACCAATCCTAGATTTCATCGTTTGTTAAGTGAAATGGAATTACGTACGGGTGTACCTGTATTGCTAAACACGTCATTTAATGATCAAGAACCTATTGTTTGTACGCCACAAGATGCAATTCGCACTTTTATGAAAACCAAAATTGATTATTTAGTGATGGGTAATTATTTAGTCACTAAGTCTCAATCTGTTACCCAATCCTACAAACCAAAACTTAGGCGTCAATGAACAGTGTGAATCGCATCGCTCATTGACTCCTATATCTTGGAAATTAACGATCAGCAATCACTACAAAAGGACGATTAGCTTCTCCAATATAATCAGCACTGGGGCGAATTAATTTATTATTTGCCCGTTGTTCCATCACATGAGCTGCCCATCCAGCCGTTCTTGCCATGACAAAAATCGGTGTGAGCAAGGCAGTTGGAATACCCATAAAATGATACGCACTGGCACTGTAAAAATCTAAATTAGGAAATAGCTTTTTCTCATTCCACAATGTAGTTTCAATAATTTCAGAGATTTTATAATATTGTTTGGCATCGCCGGCATATTCAGCTAATTTCTTCGACCAGTTTTTAATCACCGGATTACGTGGATCAGAGGTGGAATAGACCGCATGACCAAAGCCCATAATCTTTTCTTTGCGTGCTAACATACCTAAAATTTCACTTTCAACTTTTGCGAGATTAACCCGTTCCATTTTCTCAATAAGTTCCATAGCAGCTTCATTTGCACCGCCGTGTAAAGGTCCGCGCAATGTACCAATACCTGCTGTAATGCAAGAATAAATATCAGATAAAGTGGCGGAACACACTCGACAAGCAAAAGTTGACGCATTAAACTCATGTTCAGCATACAATACCAACGAAGCATTCATGCATTGTCTAAAAATGTCATGTAACTTCTCTTTATTGGGATGATGTAGCATATGTAAAAAATGACCGGCAATATCATCAGTATCGGTATTCGTATCAATGCGCGTACCGTCTGTCGTATAACGATACCAATAACATAAAATTGCGGGTAATGTGGACAATAGACGATCAGTAATGTCATGTTGTTGATCAAAATGCAATTCAGGCTCTAATACACCCAACATTGAACAACCCGTACGCATCACGTCCATTGGATGTGCACTGGCGGGAATTTTTTCCAATACCACTTTTAATGCATCTGGTAAAGCACGCATTCTTTGCAGACGATTTTTATAATTGTTTAATTCAGTTTGCGTCGGTAATTTGCCGTAAAGCAACAAATAAGCAACTTCTTCAAAAGTCGCTTTTTCAGCTAAATCACCAATTTCATAACCACGATAAGTTAAACCCACGCCTTCTTTACCGACGGTGCTAATACTGGTTTGACCTGCTGTAATACCACGCAAACCACCCGTTCCTTTATCTTTCTTAACTTCTGACACAGTTACGTTCTCCTCATTTGTTAAATAAAGCATCTAATTTTTGTTCATAATCGTGGTAACCCAACACCTCATAAAGGTCTACGCGCGTTTGCATCAAATCAATGACTTCTTTTTGCGTCCCTTGATGTCGAATTGTTTGATAAACTTGAATAGCGGCGGCATTCATCGCCCGAAACGCAGATAATGGATAAAGTATCAACTGTACACCCGCTTGTTTCAGCTCTTCAACAGTAAATAGAGGAGTTTTACCAAATTCGGTAATATTAGCCAATACAGGTACTTTCACCGCATGAGTAAAATCTTGATAATCAGAAAGTTCATGCAATGCTTCGGCAAAAATCATATCAGCACCGGCTTCAACATATGCACAAGCCCGATCAATTGCCGCTTGTTTTCCTTCATTTGCAAAAGCATCAGTACGTGCCATAATGACGAATTGCGCATCAGTTTTTGCGTCAACGGCTGCTTTTACACGATCTGCCATTTCTTCTTTAGAAACCAATGCTTTATTAGGACGATGCCCACAACGTTTTGCTTGAACTTGATCTTCAATATGAACCGCAGCCACGCCAGCGCGAATCATTTCTTTGACTGACCGTGCGATCATAAACGCTCCTCCCCAACCCGTATCAATGTCGACTAACAGGGGTAAAGTGGTCGCAGCAGTGATACGACGGGCATCTTCAGTGACATCGTTAAGCGTCGTAATACCTAAGTCAGGCAAGCCAAAAGATGCATTTGCCACACCTGCGCCCGATAAATAAATTGCATGAAATCCCGCTTTTTCAGCAAGTAATGCAGAATAAGCGTTAATAGTGCCAACAACTTGTAATGGTTTTTCAGCAGCTAAAGCACTACGAAACAGCGCACCCGCTGAGGTTATATGAGACATGACATATCCTTATCTTGATAATTCTTTAAAGTTAAGGCGGGTAAAATTATCCGTAAAAATGTTGCAGTGCATAAAAAAATATAATAGCAGAATTTTGGAAATAAAAGCGAATATTTTATAATTTATTTTTGTTAAACAGTGAGTTGATAAAAATTAGGAACAGATTAATGCCAAAAATGCGTTATAAGGTACAACAATGTCACTTATCGTACCTTATGAGCAGCATTATTAAAAATCCCATTCGCTGGGTTGCCCATTTAACAACAGCTTACCCGCTTGTAAACTCAAAGTGATCTGATAACGATCCTTGTCTAACGCAATCAATTTACCTTGATCCACTAAATTATCAATTTCTGCCTTAATTTCACTGTCACTTGCATAACCTTCTTGATTAAGTAAGATTTTTAAAATCGCCTTATCAATTACCACTTCGGCTTTCGCTTTGAGAGCGGCTTTTATTTTATCAAAGTCGTTAATTGACAACGGTTTACTGCCATCAATACCGATATAACCTTTCCCAAAAAGTTTGCCTTCACCCATCTCTATTTGTAAATTATCGACAGCAAATTCAGGCGATTTTTCCCACAATTTAGGCAGTGCTTGCATCAATTGTCCAATAATGACCATTCCCATCATTTCTTCAGATATCGGGCGCATTGAATATTGTTGTCTTTGCAATTCTTTGAATTTGTCTTGGAATTTTTTTAAACTACCCGCATCTAATTGACGCAGTGCAAAATTACCTTGATAATTAATATGATAAGTTTTGCCAAAAAAGGTTTCTGGTAACACTAATTCATGTAGTTTGGTATTGATAAATCCGTTGACTATATCGCCTTTCTCTTCGCCATGACTTTGTAATGTCAATTGATTCAATTGGATACCTTTATTTTCGATAATACTTTGTTCAATATCCAAATTGACATTCGCCATTTCAAGTCCGCTTGTAGTGGTATTTACAGTACTTTTCAAATCCAATTCTTTGATTTTAAATTGAATTTCATTACCACCAATCCGTATTGTGGGTATGGTCAAATCGAGTTTGTTCGGTGATAATATGTCCTTGTATAAACCATTATATTTCAAGCCTTCAATCAACAAATTGAAGCGATCGCCCAATTTAAAAGACAGTTTGGGCATCATCATTTCGATTCCTATATCTTTATAGCTGTCTAGGATGATGGATTGTCCTTTCAACATTTCGTTTGTTATCGGCTTTCCGGCAGTTAACGCTGTCGCAATTTGAAGCCACAAATCGGTTGGTGTGTAGTGACTTTTAGCAATTGCGCCCGCCCAATCAAAATTAATACTGACATGCTCATCAGTTTCAGCAATTTCTTTTTGATATTGTGGAATTAACATTTCGCTTCGAATAATACCATTTTCATCTTTGAAAATTTTGCCAATGAAGGAAAGAATGGAAACTGATGGCAACTCATTAGAGGCAGAGAGTAGTGAAATGTTTGAAGAAAAATCAAGTGGTTGAGATTGGGTGGATAATTTCAAAATCAATGTTTTCTCAATTTTTTCTATCAAACTGATATGGGCTGGTGTTAGCATCAACTGATCAAAACAAAATGTTATCGTGATTGCGTCTTTTTTATCATGACCTAATTGATGATTGATGGTAATACCTGTCAAATTGCCCAATTCGGCGATAGGTTGACAAACTTCTGGAGGTTGTGGATTGGCATAACCCGTTACTAAACAACTCAATGACAATAAACCAACTAACCATCTAAACAAATATTTCATATAAACTCCTTATTTTTTAAAGTAATTTTAGATACGACAAGCTTCACAATTTGGATATTGTTGGCAGCGAGATTGATAATTTTTTGATTTTCCTTTCAATTGATATTCAATCACAGCACATTCATGTTCGTTTAATGTAGCAGAAAAATAGTGCGCTCCACTACCTTTGGCAACAAAATATAACGTTTTTCCTGATGCCGGATTAACTGACGCTTCCAATGCGCCTTGACTTGGCATGGCAATCGGTGTTGGTGGTAAGCCTTTGTAAACATAAGTATTATATGGGCTATCAACTTTCAAATCAGCTTTAGTAATATTACCATCATAAGTTTCACCTAATGCGTAAATGACTGTAGGATCAGTTTGCAATGGCATATCTTGTTGTAAACGTCGGATAAATACGCCCGCAATTTCAGCACGTTCAACAGCCACACCGGTTTCTTTTTCAATAATTGATGCTAAAATCAGGGCTTGATCACTACTTTGTAGCGGTAAATCGGGCTGACGTTTATCCCACACTTGTGTTAAAGCGTGTTCCATTTTTAGATAAGCACGTCGCAAAAAATCAACGTCACTCATGCCAGCCGGAAAATGATAGGTATCTGGATAAAAACGTCCTTCTGGTTGTTGATTAGGAAAGCCTAGTTTTGCCATAATCGCAGCATCATCTAAGCCTATTAATGTATGCGATAGGTGAGGATTTTGATTGACGGTTGCCATCATTTGGCGAAAATTCCAACCTTCAATAATGGTCAAAGCATGTTGAATTGATTTACCGTGAATAAAAATTTCTAATAAATCCAGCGGTGTAGTACCTATAGGAATTGCATATTCTCCCGCTTTTATTTTGTCTGCCTTGCCTTGCCAACGTGCTAAATTCGCCCAAATGACAGCAGTCGGATAATTTAATAATTCCTTTTTTATCAAATCTTTAGAAACATCTAATAAAGTCGCTTTCGGTGGAATCACGTAAAATGTCTTATCCACTAAAGCTAAAGGTGCTTTCAGCTGATATTCATACATCCAATAGCCTGCACCACCCGTTGCTACAATCAGTAATAGTAACAATAAAAATAGGGTTCTTAACATAAATATTCACCATTGTTATCAATTTGTTGCCAGAAGTAACCTGATATTAGCAATACGATTCATTTGGTCATAATCGCCTCAATATCTTTAATTTTTTTGGGTAAATCCGCAGATAGGACTTCATTCCCAATTTCTGTCACTACTACATTATCCTCTATGCGAATACCAATATCCCACCATTGTGATTCTACATCATCGCTCGCAGGTATATATAAACCGGGTTCTATCGTCATCACCATACCTGGCTCAAATGCCCGCCATGCATTATTAATTTTATAACTACCTACATCATGCACATCCATGCCCATCCAATGTCCAATACGATGTTTATAAAAGCGTTTATAAGATTCTTCTTCAAGAATAGTTTCAAATTTACCCAATAATAATCCTAAATCCTTTAACCCCTGTATAATCACGTCTACTGCAGCTTGTTGTGGGTCATTCCAATGATTGCCAGGTTTAATTTGGGCAATAGCAGTTAATTGTGCTGCTAAAACTAATTCATATAACGCTTTTTGTGGTTCGGAAAATTGTCCATTAATTGGGAAAGTGCGTGTTAAATCAGATGCATAATAATCAAATTCTGCACCCGCATCAATGAGTAATAATTCACCTGAATTTAGTAATGTATTATTTTCGGTATAATGCAAAATACACGCATTTTTACCACCGGCGACAATAGAGGGATAAGCAGGTGCACGGCTACCTTGTTTCATAAATTCATGAGTTAATTCCGCTTCTATTTCATACTCATACATCTTAGCTTGACAACATCGCATTGCTTTAAGGTGGGCATCGACAGTAATTGCAATTGCTTTACGTATCGTTTCAATCTCAAGCGGAGATTTATATACACGCATTTCATTCAATACATGGTCTAAAGCAATCACCTCATGCGGCGGCACAATCCCTGAACGAATACGATTACGTAAAACAGTCATCCATTCAGCGATTTTTGCATCAAATTCAGGAAATAGATTAACCGGATAATACAGACGATGGCAACTTTCCATTAAACTGGGAATAATATCATCAATATCTGTAATGGGAAATGCATCATCAGCGCCATAGAGTTCGCAAGCACCTTCTAAACCCGCACGTCTGCCATGCCAAATTTCCTGTTCAGAATCTTTTTCCCGACAAAATAAAATGTATTGTCCTTGCTCACGTTCTGGTACCAAGACCGCAATTGCTTGTGGTTCTGGAAAACCGGTTAAATAATAAAAGTTACTATCGGGGCGAAAGGGATAGTGTATATCGTGGTTACGCACTTTTTCAATGGCAGTGGGAATAATAGCAATGCTGTCTTTTCCCATACTATCCATTAAATATTGACGACGGCGTTTAAATTCAGAAATATCCATATATATATTCCAAATACATCAATCAGTTGTTGTAAAGTGTTCAGAAGTCGGCATGAATTATTATACGTGATAAGTAAGTTGTCAGATAGTCGCGTGAGGTCAATGCCATTAAGTTAAGGAAAAAAGGGTTAATTTATAGTAAACCATTTACTACCAAAACCTCGTATAAGCTATCAAA
>DYNN01000186.1 GCA_020721045.1 Thiomargarita sp.
CTCAATCCCCCTTTGGTAAAGGGGAAAGCAAAATTTCCTTAACTTAATGCTATTGGTGCGTACGGCTCAATGCCATTAAGTTAAGCGTTTCCCCCCTTTTTTAAAGGGGGCAGGGGGATTTAAGTAATTGAAATATAAAAAATCCCCCTCAATCCCCCTTTGGTAAAGGGGAAAGCAAAATTTCCTTAACTTAATGCTATTGGTGCGTACGGCTGCCATTATAAACAATGTTTGTACAAATAGTGAGTTGGCAGATTAGTTTTATTTTCTCCTTTCAAGATCAGACCTTTAGCGACTGTTGCATTGCCACAAACCCAAGTGATCGTGTTGTTAGGCGGGTAAAAATCAGAAAGTGCAGGTCTTAATGTCAATACTCCCTTTTCTGTCATATTATCAAATTTAAAATCTTCTTTGAAAACAATATGAATAGCACCTTGTTCTATTTTTAAATCATCAACATATTTCCCCGTCAATTGCTCCATTTCAGGTATGCCTAATGCCTGCTTATTTTCAGGTAATTTACCGGTATAAGCGTAATAGTCAGCTATAGAAGTAGTTAATTTGCTGGATAATATAAAACCTTCGCTGATTTTTGCGCGGACAATATAATTCATATAGTTAGGAATCGCGATAACAGATAAAATTCCAATAATAACAATGACATTAGTCAATTCAAGCAAGGTAAAACCCGATTGGTATTTTAACATAGATGTCTCCTGATTAGTCTCCTACACAACGACCTAAATATTTCGCTTCAATCATCATATTACCTTTTTCTGCACAATACCATCTTATTGTTTCTTTTGAAATTTTCGGTATAAAATAGATAATTTTACCGCGAATTTTAGCTAAACTCTTATTTCCAAAAGTAACTGCCACTTGTCTATTATTTATTTCCACTTGACTGACATAGTTACCGCTTAATTTTTCTGGTTTTAATAAGCCGGCTGCTAGATTATCCGTTGGAAAACTACCATGATAGGCATAGTAATCACTGATTGCTTTTTTTACTGGAATTGTCAATAAAAAGCCTTCTGCTATTTGAGTTTTCACTAGATAATCTGAGTACTCAGGCACTGCGATAGAAAATAGTATGGTAATGAGAAATAGCACAACTAATAGTTCAATAAACACAAACGCGTTGTTTTTCATCATATTACATAACCAGCCATTAAAATAGGCAAATAGATAGCAATCACGAATAAACCAATGATAATACCCAAAATAAACACTAATAGAATACTCAAAATTTTAGCAGTTGGTTCAATTGCAAGATTAAGTTGTTTAGTATAAGATCGGCTAATTTTGTCATTAATACATTCAATTGCCCTGCTTTTTCTCCTACTGCCATGGCATGGATCACTTTTGCGGGCAATGCGCTGCTTTGTGTAATTTCAGCTAGTAAGGTAGTGGATGTTAATTGGGCGTGAATTTGCTGTAATGATTTTTTATAACTGGAGTAACGCATGGTTTGAATTGCGATTGTCATGGCTTCTTTTACCGCCGTGCCGTTTGATAACATAAAACCAAAAGTGCGTAAAAAGTGAATTAATGCTAATTTTTGGTATAAATGCCCAAAAAATGGAAAATAGGGTAATATCCATTCACGTTGCCACCAAAGTATCGCAATAGCAATTAATTTACTCACAACAATAATTTCTGTGTAGGCAATAAAAATGTCTGAAATAGAAATAAACCATTGAGTTATCATTGGTAATTCAACTGCAAAATCACCGTACATTTCTTTAAATACGGGTATTACATAGATTAACATTGCTGCGTTTAATATGGAAAAAATAACGATAACAATTAAGAAGTAACTGACAGTAGACAGTAATTTGAAATTCAAATTATGCGAACTATTTTCCATTTGTGCATGATAATCAGCAATTTTTCTAATTATTGGTGCAAGAGAAGAAAATTGATGAGAACGAATTAAATCGATAATAACTGGTTCAAAATATTGCGGATACTTAGCTAAAGCATCTGCTAAATTGGTTTTTTCGGTTTCTTTTTGGATATTTGCGATCAAGTCACTAAAAGTCGCATTTTTTTGGTAACGTTGTAGTGTATTGAGTGCTTCATTAAGCGGAATATTATTTTCTAATAACAGTGCAAATTCGTCAAAAAATTCAATAATATCAGTAGGACCAAGCCTTGCCATAAAAAGTTCCTTATTGCAATTTAAGAAAATACCGGCTTAAGTATATTACTGTTTTCATGTTTTTACTATTTGATTTTTAAGTTTCTTGTTTTAAAGATAAAACTAACTGTTCATCAACATCAAACAGGATAGCAATCTGTGAAGGCGTTAAAATACCTTGTTGTAAAGCCAGCTGAATGCGTTGATATTTTTCTTGTTCTTTGCCTCTTTCAATCCCAATTTCAATGCCGCGTTCTTCGGCTTGTGAAGCAGCGGTGTCGATAACGTTTTTCAGATCACGATAATATTTGAGAGAATTTTCATAATCTTCAAGTTGTTGCGGATTGAAACATGCGATTTCTGCAACGGCAAAAGCTTGCTCAAAAATACTTTCTTTTAAATGAGTTGGAATATGATCAAAGTTCTCTAAATTCTTAATAAAATATAGCCACTTATCAAAATGTGTATTTAATTCATTCAGTTTCTTCTGAAAACGCGGCATTTCAATGAAAATAAAGGTTAATTTATCATAGAAAACTTCAC
>DYNN01000187.1 GCA_020721045.1 Thiomargarita sp.
TAATGTCAAGAAGTTTTACTTCATTCACAACCGCACCAATGGCATATCATTATCCACTTACTTTCAAACATTTCAGGAGTTTTTAACATGATTGATATTGATCGCCTCAAAACACAGTATATTTCTCAAGTCAAATCTGAATTTGAGAATCCTAAAATCAGTCCTTTTCAACAAGATTGGCAAAAGGGCGTGGAGTTGTTATTTGATTTGATTAAAATACCCATGCCAGATAATGTGCTTTATGATGCCTTTTTGGAAGCTCTACATCAAGTTTTGATTGAAAATCCGACTAATTATAATTATCTTGCTTCATTTTCTCTGTATTTGGAAAAGTATTTAGCCTTGCTTGCCAGCCCCGAGTTTGTAAACAGTGCAGTTAATGGTAACAAAACACTCACGCCTTTTTTGCGCGCCTTGTTACGAGACGGCAACAGTGTACCAACTCATAGGGATAAATTAGATAAAATTCGAGATGATCCAGAATTTGCGGCACACATTTGTCGTGCTTCTTGCGCTCGCAATGACGTTGCTCATGCTAAAGAGAACAGTATATTACCTTCATGGGCGGGAAGTCAGAGTGAAGTTCTTCAAAACCGCAACAGTATTTTAGTTGTCTTACTGTATGCCACATTGCGCCATTATCCTGTTTTGAAACAAAAGTGGGATGAAAAACGCTTTGGTAAACAACCAGATATCCGCCCCTATCTTAATGAAGTGATTCATCGTTATCATGAGTGGAAACGGAATTTTGTTGCTATCCAAGGGGTTGAAATTCAGTTATACGCTTATGAAAAACCGTTGACTACTGGAGATTTTGAGAAGCGTCAGGGCAGCATTAGAGAATTACGCGAACGAATCCCAGAAAAACAGTTTATGTTGTTGGGTGAAGCAGGCACGGGAAAAACCACGACTTTGCAATATTTAACCTTGCACGATGCAGAGCAGTGTTTACAGCAGCCCATGCAACATAACATTCCGCTGTATTTGGAATTGCGTCGCTTCACTGGGGATCGTAGTTTATGGCAAGACATTGTGGCAGAATTGCCTTTTAAATCAGATGTTACGACGGAATTATTTGAACGCGGCAAGGTCAATTTATTTCTGGATGGCTTGAATGAGGTGGCAAAACAACATCGTAAACGGGTGATTGATGAGATTCAAAGTTTGATCAAGCGTTATCCAAAAATGCCGTTGATCGTTGCCGGACGAGAGTTGTGTGAGTTCCTAACCAAAGATGAGGTTAAAATTCCTGTATTTGAATACGGACGCATGACAACTGAACAGGTTAAGGAATTTATTGCCAAAAATACCGCAGCTTTCGATGAAATCACTCGTGACACAACGCGCCAATTAATACAGCAAGCGATTAATACTAAACCAATTATTGCGAAGTTGGTGAGAACTCCCTTTGTCTTATTTTTGATGATCTGCGTGGTGAAAGAAAATCGTGCGATTCCGCGAAATGATGTTGAATTGCTTGATAAATTCATGGAGTCGTTGTATCAACGTGAAAAAGCAAAGGATGCTAATTTTTCCAAAGATGAGTTTAAAATTCTCATATCGGCATTGGCTTTACATATTACCGAACAATTGAGTTCAAATGCCACTTTGTCGCAAAAAGAAATTTTGAGTTTCTTAGTTCCAATAAAACAACAGTATGGTTTGGATACTGACTTATTGTATATTCTTGAAGTTGGTACGCAATTGTCCATTCTGAATCGCAATGGAGATCGCTATGGTTTTGCTCATGAAGAATTTTTAGCTTATTACGCAGAATTGGGTGATGCACAGGAGTCGAATGATGTCTAGTACATTCCAGACGGCTGAAACGGCTGAAGACGCTTGTAATCCCATCCGTTATAGTATGTTTCATAAACGCGCGGGACGGATTTTTTTAACGTGTTCTGAACAAAATCAATTTAATGAATTCGATACATTCTTGCTGACGGTAGCGGATTGGAATATTTTATTAGCGATTCATTGTTTGGAAAAAGCGTGTTTTGAGGAGCAGCCCAATTTAAAAACTTTGCTACAAAACATTGTAAAACAACAACTCCATTCTGAACAAGCCGAGTCGTTTGAAAATGCAGTGCGTGCCCTGTATGAATTGGGAGATTTTGAATATCTTGAACATATTTTTGCCACTGTGGGACGCACAACTCCATTATATCGGCAATTGATTCAATCGCTGCTGAATCAAGGCGATGAAACCACTCGCTTTGATTTTTTTCGACTCGTTTTTACCGGGTGCAAAACGCGCATCGAGCAGAGACAACATGTTGAATTTAAAAAAATTCATAGTCACACTTTATGGCTTTGGGCGATTAACAGTTTTTCGGTGCAGATGGAACTGAAAACGGAAGAACAGGATTTTATTTTAGAAATATATCAGTTTTTCTTGCAACAGACCGATTATTCAAAAACTTTAAACCTGCTATATACAAAATTCAGTGAGTTGTCTGAAGAATTTGATGCAAAGCTGGCTGAGAATTTAGAGGCAAGCACCGATTATTCGTGGGCGCGGCGGGTGTATGAAGAACTCATCAAGCACGATCCACGCAATATTCGTCACTATACAAGCAAAATGAAATCGTTAGGAATTCGATTGGATGAAACATCCTATAACACGTTAATCAACAAAAGCGAGAATTTTGCGACGGCGCAGGCGTATTT
>DYNN01000019.1:0-24680 GCA_020721045.1 Thiomargarita sp.
ACTTATTCACTATTACATACATTTAAATATATGTAAAGCAATCTAGTTAAGCTCGTCCCAACGTAAGGAACGAGAGAGTTGGTTGTTTTAACCTGCCATTTTCATTTCGACGGTTTCTTCCTTGTCCCAAGGGGCTTTTAGCTTAGACCAGCAAGGATTATTGACCGTCATATCCATGTCACGAGCAAAAATTGCAAAACCATCATAGCCGTGATAAGGACCAGAATAATCCCATGAGTGCATTTGTCTAAATGGAATTCCCATCTTTTGAAAGCCAAATTTTTCTTTAATCCCAGAACCAATCAAATCAGGACGCAATTTTTTCACAAATTCATCTAATTCATAACCAGTTGCATCATCATAAATTAGAGTTGCGTCTTTCATGTCTTGCATCGTACGATCATAATCATCGTTATGGGCAAATTCATAACCGGTACCGACAACTTCCATACCCAAATCTTCATAAGCACCCACAACATGGCGTGGACGTAAACCACCGACATACAACATAACACGCTTACCTTCTAAACGTGGACGATATTTCTCAATCACGGCATTCATCGCTGGCGTATATTTTTCAATAACGCGCTCAGCCCCTTCTTTAATCTTATCATCAAAATGAGAAGCAATTTTACGCAACGACTCTGCAATCTTGGTAGGACCAAAGAAATTGTACTCTAACCAAGGAATACCGAACTTTTCTTCCATATGACGCGAAATATAATTCATAGAACGATAACAATGCAGCAAATTCATTTTGACTTTAGGTGTCAACTGCATTTCAGACAACGTACCATCACCAGACCATTGAGCAACAACACGTAAACCCATTTCTTCCAATAAAATCCGAGAAGCCCACGCATCACCACCGATGTTATAATCGCCTAAAATAGCAACATCATAAGGCGTAGTTTCAAATTCTTGATCTTGCTTACCATCCAAAATCCAATCACGTACTGAATCATTTGCGATATGATGACCCAAAGACTGAGAAACCCCTCTAAACCCTTCACAACGCACAGGAACAATAGGTTTGCCATATTCTTTAGCTTTTTTCTTAGCTACGGCTTCAATATCATCACCAATCAACCCAATTGGACACTCAGATTGAATGCTGACACCTTTGGAAAGCGGAAATAATCCATTAATTTCATCAAGAATTTTTTCTAACTTCTTATCACCACCAAAAACAATATCTTTTTCTTGGAAATCAGAAGTAAAATTCATCGTTACAAACGTATTAACGCCCGTGGTGCCCACATAATAATTACGCCGTCCAGCACGAGAATACTGACCACAACCCACTGGACCATGAGAGATAGAAATCATATCCTTAATAGGACCCCAAACAACCCCTTTTGCACCGGCATAAGCACAACCCCGCATGGTTGCAACCCCGGGCAGAGATTTCTTATTGGAAGTGATACATTTTTTAGATTTATCAATCGATTTATCGTTGACCATCAAATGCTTAGCACGTTCATCTCTCGCATCAGCACTGTAAACACTCAACACCTCTTCAACTAATTTTTCATTTTCTTCACGCATATTTTCAGACATATCAAATTCTCCTGTGTTGAAAGAAGAAACACACTCTCTACTTCAGTAAAGAATGGTTTTTCTGACTAAGCCGCTGCCACTGCTGCTTTACCGATAATGGTTTCATCTTCTTCATCCATCAAACCAAATTCCATCAATAAATCTTCTAACTCATCCATGGTTAAAGGGGTTGGAATAACGAATTTTTTATTATCAATCATCTTTTGTGCTAATTGACGATATTCATCTGCCTGTGGAGCTTTTGGATTATATTCAATCACGGTCATACGACGAATTTCAGCATGTTGCACCGCATTATCACGTGGCACAAAGTGAATCATTTGAGTGCCTAATTTTCTAGCTAATTCCTCAATTAAATCTGCCTCACGATCAACTTTACGACTATTACAAATTAAACCGGCTAAACGCACACCACCAGAATTAGCATATTTCACAATCCCTTTAGCAATATTATTCGCTGCATACATTGCCATCATTTCACCAGAAACCACAATGTAAATTTCTTGTGCTTTATTTTCACGAATCGGCATTGCAAAACCACCGCAAACAACGTCACCTAATACATCATAAAATACAAAATCTAAATCTTCTTCGTAAGCACCTTCTTCTTCCAAGAAGTTAATTGCAGTAATAACACCGCGTCCCGCGCAACCTACACCGGGCTCTGGACCACCAGATTCAACACAACGGATACCGCCATAACCAACAGATAAAACATCATCCAACTCAAGGTCTTCAACTGTACCGGCTTCTGCGGCTAAATGCATAACAGTAGATTGCGCTTTTGAATGTAAAATCAAACGAGTAGAATCAGCTTTAGGATCACAACCAACAATCATCACTTTCTTTTGAGCTTCAGCAAGTGCTGCAACAAGATTCTGTGTAGTGGTAGACTTACCAATACCACCTTTACCATAAATTGCACATTGACGAATCGCCATTTTGTTCTCTCCTTAGAGTATTTGATAATGGGGACTTACATAAGGTTTCCCTCTATTTGGCAATTAGCGTGCCATTAAAAAAATACAATTAACAGATTGATTTAGAATGATTTTTCTTAAAAAGTAAAGTAAAAATTGTAGGTAAGGTATGCGACAAGAAGGGCAGCAAGAATGTAGGATTGGCTACAATTCTGCTTATTTACTTTTACTCTTTACTTTTTTTGATGACACGCCCTAAATTATATAATACAACTACCTATTTACTTTTCTAAATTACTGCTTATAATTGTGTTGTACCATCTATAGAATGGAAAAATATCATATGTCTTAACTGGTGTATGATGTTGGTTACTCATATTTTAATTATATTAATACTTGGAGGTATTATGTCAAAACAACTATCCATCTCAACAATTGTTATGTAGCTAACAAGCATATTAGTTTGTTTTCCAGTTATGTTATTGGCGGATGAAACTCCGCTGGATGAGAGTACTCCACCAACAGAAGTTCCTACAGTATCAGCAAAGTATAATGGGCCGCCCGCTATTGGCTTTTATCTATCTGATGAAGATTATTTATTGGTCAAAATAGATGGTCTTTTACTGAAAGATGTAAATGGTTTTACTTTTGCTGGAACTGATATTTCGGAATTAATTGGTCAGTATAAAGACCAAGGTATTGTTGAGCTTACCGAAAAAGAAGATGGTTTTATTATGCAAGTGAATCTTCCTATTCAACAATTAGCAGGTCAAAATGAGTTTGGTTTACTCTATGGTGATGACAATAAATTATCTGCAATCATTGATTCTGAAAAATTATTAGCAGATGCAGAGAAAGAAGGTGGCGACCGTGGATTTGGTTATACCAATGTTTATGGAACCCTAACTAAAACTGGTGGTTGTTGTTATTGTGGTCGATGTAACACTCAGTATGCAAGTTATGCTACAGTAAATATTTACACATGGAATGGAAATTGGGTTTATCGTGGATCAACAACTGCAACAGCAAATGGTTATTTTGACGTTAGTTTGCAAGGTTATGATTCCCCTTACATTCTAGTCCAAGCTTCTAGTGGTGGAATGAGTAATTATGCAGTGTTTACGGGACCAGCTTGTTCTTGCACCAGAGCAACGGTAAGAGCCAGTATGAAACTGCAATAGTTTATAACACCTTCCCTCTTTCCAAGGGGGAAGGTCCATCAAGAGGAATTTCACTATGAAAATCTTACGTTTTACATTCTATTTGTTTACCCTTCAGTTAATTTCTACCTCAGCAAGTGCGGTTTATGATTATCTCTCTGTAGATATTATCCCAACTGAAAATGAAGTAAAGTTCTGTTTTCAATCAGATTATTCTACAGAAGATAATACTTACCTCGCCGCTCAAGTGGCTGACCAATTTTATTTTTTGTCCCAAGATAAACAATTGAATTTATGGGATGGACGAAGTGAGCCGCCTATCTTTACTAAAAAAGCGGCCACTACTAATCCTGATAAAGGAATTATCTGTTTTGACCCCTTTCCTAAAACCGTGCTACAAGATATTTCGGTTTATGCCGGCGTTGGTAAATCGCTTGATGACATGATTAAAAAAGAACGTTACGCGGTCATTTATAGCGATACAGCAGATTCATCTAAATCTTTGAAAGATTGGACGATTATGGTGTATATGACTGGTTCTAACTTAGAGCATACAACCTCTCCTCAAAAAAGACATGGCAGTCAAAATGTCTTAGACATGCTGAAGGGAACGCTTGCTCCAAACAGTGATGCTTTTAATTTGGTTGTATCCACTGGTAACTCAGGACGTTACGCTTGGAAAACAGTAAAACGCTCTTTGATTGAACGGGGACAACAACATGTTCTGCAAGATTTAGGGATGAAGAAAATGGTAGATGGCGAAGCCCTTAAAGACTTTGTTCTCTGGTCACGAGATAATTTTCCAGCTCAACATTATGCGCTCATTCTTTGGGGACACGGAAAAGGAAGAGGGGGTTATGGTGCTATAGAAAATGGCAAGATTGATTTATTGGATTTGAGCAAATTAGCTCAAACTTTTCAGGCGATTCGCGCTCAAATCAGTCAACCATTAGATGTCGTTGTTTATGATGCTTGTTCAATGGCTACGTTGGAAGTGGCCGAAGTCACAGCAATGCTCGCCACGACGATGGCCGCTTCGGTGGATGTAGAACCGGAACATGGGATTGGCTATACACAATTACTAACAACGGTTGCCACGGTTCCCCCAAAAAACGGTATTGAGTTTGCTAAAATTGCTGAAGAAAGTTATCTTCAAGAATCGAAGAACCAAGGTACTTACAACACCGCACAAATTATTTACAGTGTACTCGATTTAACCCAGTTACCCCAATTTACCATAACATTGGAAAAATTTGCAACAGAGTTCAAAAATGTCCTAGAAAAGCAGGAATTTTGGAGTTATGGTGCACTCAGTCGCGGCATTATTCGTGCGCCGGGTTATCCACAAAAATATGTCAATAAGGGCAGAACTCTCTTGTCAAAATCATTTGACTCTGGTGCTAATAGTATAGCCATTGATTTCTACAATGTTTTACAAACTGTAGGATCAGATTTTCCCACTTTCAAACAACATGCTGATGAATTGCTGACTTTACTAGATGGGCAATTGGTCGTTGACTACTTTGCAAATCCTAATATCACCAAAATTCATCCAGAAGCCGGGCGGATTAGTTATGACGTGAGCATTGATAACTCTGAATATTTGTCGGTATTACCGCGTGCCTATACCTTATTACAGGAAGGATTAAAATATTACAATGATCGCCGCCAACAAGATAGCTCGAAACCCGACAGCGAAAAGGTTGCTTTCGACTGTGCATCTGGATTTACATGCGGTGCCAATACGTGGTTAGAATTACAGTCAAGTGAGATATTAGGTGTTGAAGGATATTTTGGACAGAAAATTAATGATAACACTCATGTTTATTTGATTAAAACGTTATATCGCCCACAGGGAGAACTGACTGAAGATTTGACAATCGGTATTGATGGGGCACAAGCATGTCAATATCAAGTCTGTGTCGATAATGAGCATTGCCAAGATATTACACTTACGGAACAACAAGATCAACTGCTGGCAAATATTGATTTTAATACTATACCCGCTGTTTTATCTTTTTGTAAAACAACCGAAGATCGATGGGTAGCCTGTGGAGTAATTCAACAAATTGAAGGTATTTGGGGTCGAGACGAGCAATTGGGTGTTGGTGACACCCTCATTCCAAGTACCTTGCATATCCAAGACAAAAAATTTCAACAAATATTGGGGCAACCGTTAGTAGTTGGCGAGGCACCCGTATTTTTAAGAACACAATGTGATATGCAGTTAGCAAATGTGATCGCATCTTATTATGGAAATAATCAAGGCGGACAGTTGGAGAGTTTATGTGATCAAGGGGATTGTGTTTGTAAAACTGGAGATGAAGACATCTATGCCAGTTGTAGGGAAGAAAAGCTAAAAACTAAATCAGGTATAATTCTACGTCCATAGTTTATGAGAAAATATTCATGTCTAATTTACATTTGTTGTTAGTTATTGGATTTTGGTTCGTCATCATACCAGCAGCTCAATCTACTGAATCCTCATTAGAGAATGCCAACTGGGAAATATTTACTAATCGTGGCAATATTCAGGAGTTATTGTTGTCAGAAGATGGTAGAACGTTATGGGTGGGTACTAACGGCGGACTTGAACAACGCGACATCTCTACAGAAGAAATTAAAGTATTGTTTACTACTTCAAATGGGTTACCTCATAACGAAATTAAAGCATTACTATCGGATGGAAAAGGTGGAATTTGGGTAGGTACTAGAGCAGGTTTAGCTCACTACACCGTTAATAACACTTGGGAAATCTACCGCGAAGATAACGTACGGTTATTGGATGATCAGATTGCCTCTTTAGCCACAGATGGAGCTGGAGGTATTTGGATTGGTACGATGGATGGTGGAATAGCTCACTGTTATGCTGATAGTAACTGGGCTGAAATCTTGCACAAAGATAATTCGCCATTGCCACACAATAGTATTCCAGCTTTGCTATCTGATGGTAGTGGTGGTATCTGGATAGGTACTGGTACTTTTTTCCTCCAACCCGATAATGTATCTGGTAGCGGTGGTGGGGTCGCTCATCTTCGCTCCGACGGTACTTGGGAAGTGTTTGATACCCATTCTGGTTTGCCGGACAATATAGTTTCTTCCTTAGCCAGCGATAGTAAAGGCGGGATTTGGGTAGGTTTAATTAAAGGTGGTTTAGCGCATCGTGATGTTAATGGACAGTGGGAATACTTCATGACCACAAACTCCTCGTTACCTACCAATTCTATAAAATCACTCGTTACTGATGGTCAAGGTGGTCTTTGGATAGGTACTTGGCAAGGTGGTTTGGTCCATTTCGACAGCATTGGTAAATGGGATGTTTTTAACACCGATAATACGCCAAAATTGCCAACCAACAGTATATCCTCCCTTCTTATAGATAACCATCAAGGAGGACTTTGGGTAGGCACTTTCCTAAAAGGCTTGGCATATTATCAAAAGACTGACAACAGGTGGAAAAATTTTGATTACAACAAATTAAGTGTACCATCTAGTAATATCTCTACGCTATTGAGTGACAATAAAGGGGGGATTTGGGTAGGTACGTTAGGGGAAGGCTTCGCTCACTATCGTGCAGATGGTCTGTGGCAGACATTCGGTACCGATAATCCAAATTTGGTTAACGGCACTATTCGCGTATTTATGAATGATAACCAAAACGGTGTTTGGATAGGAAGTTATGGCGGATTATCTCATCTGCTTGATGCTGATAACAATCTTTGGGGAGAGCCAAAATCAGGGACTGCTACAGTTACTGTGCTTTTAAACGACGATGAAGGTGGTTCTTGGATGGGAACTAACGATAAATTACAGTATTGTAAGAGTGGTTCTTGTGAAGTGGTATTATCCGACACTAATGTAAAATGTTTACTTGTGGATGACAACAATAGTATTTGGGTCGGCACTCTGGGCAAGGGGCTAGCACATCGTAAAGAGGACGGCAACTGGGAATTCTTTGACCAATCAAATTATTTACCTGACAACAATGTGAGTGCATTAATTTCTGATGGTAATGGTGGTATTTGGCTTGGAACTGGAGTGAAGGGTTTGACGTCTGCCAGTGGTGGTGGGTTATTACATCGTTTTGCAGACGGTTCGTGGCAGTCACTTGGTTTCTTTGATAAATATCGTTCATCACTATCCATAGAATCGTTGTTGCTTGATGGGAAAGGGGGGATTTATGTAGCAACCTTTGGGATGGGATTAATTCATTTTTATTTTGATGCTGAGGGTAAAGTAACAGTTGTTAATTCAAGTCTGGGGAGTTTCGTGACATCCTTGCTACCAGATGGTAATGATGGAATTTGGATAGGTACTTTTCTTAATGGTTTACATCATCTTACCTTTACTGAAAAAACAAAGCTTTGCAAAACTACTGATGATTCTACCTGTCAAGCAATCCAAACCAAAAAACGTGCTGCAATCATAATTGCTGGAGGAGGTAGTAGTATGAAGAATGATCTATGGGGAACGACTAAGTTTCTTACCGGTCGTTTATATCAGACACTTTATGAAAAAGGTTTTGATAATGAAGAAATTTACTACTTATCTCCGGAAACAGAAGTTGATTTTAATAACGATGAAATACCGGATTGTATTGTTGATGCGCCGGCGACTAATCGTTGTAAAATCCCTGAAGTGATTAAGGACGGATTGGCTCCTATAGACCCACATCCGTTGAATAAATCTGATATAGAAGCGGCTTTTACTTGGGCTAAACAACGCGGGAAACTTGATTATCCTCTTTATGTACTTTTTGTTGATCACGGTAATACAGACTCATTGCAACTCAGTGCAGATCATAAAATGATGGCACCGGAATTTAAAGCACTTTTAGATGACTATCAGGTTGCTACTGGCAATAGTGTTATCTCATTGATAGATGCTTGTTTTTCTGGAAAATTTTCAGAAGGTCTTATAGATGAACGTTTTCAACGGGTTCTCATCAGCAGTACGTATGACACTTATGCCCTTTTTAGTCAAGGTCAATATGGGTTTAGTTACTATTTTGCTAGGCAACTGAGTGGTGGAAGCAAATTTAAGGAAGCTTTTGATGAAGCCAATAAAGGGCAACAAAAATTGCTTGGAGACCCTTCTAAATTAACATTGGGTTCCTCCGATAAAAACAAAAATACAGAATTAAAACAAGAACCTAGGCTTGTTTATAGTGCTAATAGTGATTGGTTGCTTCAAAGTTCATTAAATGACTTACCTATATCAAATAACAGCAGTAAAATTACTATTGAGAATAAGGTAAGTTCATCAAATATTCGAGCAGGTCAGGATGTAGTGCTAACAGCAAAAATCTCAGGTAATGTCAGTCGAGCTTGGGCAGTTATTAGACCTCCCAAAATTGGCATTCCATTGAATATTGATGGGAATCCAATTTTAGCAGAGCCACTAGTTCAACTAGAACGAGAGTTAAATTCGGATAGCTGGCAAGGAACGTGGAATAGTATAGCTTATAATGGTAAATATGGTGTTACCTTTTATGCTGAAGATAGCAAGAAAAATACTGTTCGTAGTGATACCATCCTTACTATAACTGTTACCAGCGGTATCGACCCGCCTCCACAAGCCCAAGTGCAAATCCAACTGGATAAAACTCGCTATCAACGCGGTGAACCGTTCAAAGCCACGCTGACGGAAGATTTAGGTTGGGGCTATGACCTCTACGCCGCTGTCGTCATGCCGGATGGGAATTACTTCACACTCAAGAATACCAACGAATTACGGGGAGTGAAAGAAGCCAAGCCTTGGTATGTGCCACGTAAGCAAGGGCAACCGATTACTTTGTTGGATTTGCCTTTACCGACCAGTTTACCCACCGGTCAATATTGTCTCTACGGCATTCTCTCGCCAGAACAAAACGATGTCTTTGAAGCCATGAATAAAAACTTGTGGGTCTATGGACAGCAGTGCTTTGAGATATTTTAACGGAGATAATCTCATGAGAATGTTTATTTATCTACTGTGTAGCTTATGGCTATTCACGGTGCAAGCGGCTGAATTGAAGTTTGAACCTGCAACTCCGATTGTAGAAATCAATAAAACCATTGTGTTATCGGTAGTTGGGGCAGTAGGAACAACCGTTCGTTGGCAACCTTTTGATGGCAAGATTCAGGGCGAAGGGAATCAAGTGACTTATTTAGCCCCAGATAAAGTTGGGAAAGATGCCATTATGGTGATGGATAGTGAGGGTAACCAAGGGATGGTAACGGTCGTCATCACACCACCCAATGATTTTTCTGTGGAGAATGCACAGTGGGAAGTGTTTACAAATCGTAGTGAGATTAATGCGTTATTATTATCTGAAAACAGGAAAACGTTATGGGTAGGAACAAATGGTGGATTAGAGAAGCGAGATGCCCAGACGGGAGAACTTCAGCAGGTTCTTTTGAATACGGATGGTTTACCAGATAACTCGATTGTCTCGCTCTTAAGCGACGGCCAAGGCGGGCTATGGATTGGAACTGGGAATGGCTTGGCGCGGCTGAGTGCCAACGGGCAGTGGACAGTTTATGATAAAAACAACAGCGAGCTGCCAAGTAACGGTGTTGAGGCTTTATTTAGCGACGGCGCAGGCGGCCTGTGCGTTGCGACTACAGATAATTTGTTTAACTATACAACGTATTTGAGCGCAGATGGAAAATGGAACAGTATTAATATGGGTAGTTCTGTACTTATCAGTGCGTTATTAACTGATGGTGCGGGCGGTGTATGGATGGGAAGTCGAGGGAGTAAAGATTTTCTTTATGGAAATGGTCTTCTTCATGGGACTTCTGACGGACAAGTAACATTATACAATAAAGATAATAGTGATCTTCCTTCTAATGATGTCATTGCCTTGTTGAACGACAAAGCGGGAGGAATGTGGATTGCGACTCTCAATGGCTTGGCACACTTGAGTGTTGATGGACAATGGAAGATTTATCGCCCAAACGACAGCGGCCTGCCGCATAATCGAATCAAAGCCTTGCTAAGTGATGGCATGGATGGGTTGTGGATTGGAACCCAGTATGGTGGTCTAGCACACCTGAGTACCAACGGAGCATGGACAGTTTATAACAAAAACAACAGCGGCTTGCCGGATAATGATATCAGTACATTGTTGAGCGACGGTGCAGGCGGGGTGTGGATTGGCACTGATGGCGGCAATTTGGTGCACCTAAGTGTCAGTGGAACATGGATAGTGCATGACGAAAGCAGTAATGGACCATCTAGTAATTTTGTCAGAGCATTGTTAAGTGACGGTGCGGGCGGGCTGTGGATTGGAACTGTGGACGCTGGCTTGATGCATTTGAGTACTAGCAGGGAATGGACGGTTTACGATGCAACTAACAGCGACCTGCCGCGTAATTGGGTCGAAGCTTTATTGAGCGACGGTGCGGGCGGAGTGTGGATTGGAACTCAAGCCGCTTATGATGGTCTAGCACACATGAGTGCCAGCGGAACATGGACTATATATAACAAAGGTAACAGTGGCTTACCTGATGGCGGTGTCAGAGCCTTGGCGAACGACGGAGCGGGCGGGGTGTGGATTGGTACTGATCTTGTCCTAGCGCACTTCGGTGCCAGCGGAGCATGGACAGTGTATGACCGAGACAACAGCGACCTGCCACCTAACATGATCTGGGCATTATTGAGCGACGGTGCGGGCGGAGTGTGGATTGGCACTAATGGCGGCTTAGCACACTTAAGTGCCAGCGGAGAATGGACGATGTATAAACAAAAGAACAGCGGTCTACCGGATAATAATGTTAGGGTCTTATTGAGTGACAGCGTAGGCGGGGTATGGATTGGCACCTATGAAGGTGGTCTAGCGCGCTTGAGCGTTGGCGGACAATGGATGGTGTATAATGAGGACAACAGCGGTCTGCCGGATAACTGGGTCAGAGCGTTGTTGAGCGACGGTGCAGGCGGACTGTGGATTGGAACTGAAGAAGGAGGTTTAGCTCATCTGAGCACGAGTGAGCAATGGACAGTATATAATGAAACTAAAAGCAACCTGCCGGATAACAGTATCAATGCCTTGTTGAGCGATGGCGTTGAGGAATTGTGGATTGGAACTGGGGTTTATGGACACGGTCTCGCTCATCTAACCTTCGGACGCACCACCGAGTTATGCACTCAAACGCAAATAGACGCAACCACCTGTCAAGCAATTCAACGCGGAAAAAATGCAGCAATTATTGTAGCCGCCGGCAGAGCGCAAGAAACCAATACGCTGTGGGAAAGCACTGAATCGATTACCACTCGCATTTATCACACATTTTACGAACGCGGCTTCGACAAATCCAACATCTACTATCTATCCTCCAAAACGTGGGCAGACTTTGATGGGGATGGTCGCGATGACCGCATCAACCGTATTTCTGAAGACCGCCATTTAACGCTAGACGACCTCAAAAAATCCTTTGAATGGGCAAAAGGACTCGGCAAACTTGACCAACCGCTGTACTTTTTCTTCATGGATCATGGGGGAGAAGGCGAACTCCAACTTGCACCCACTCTCCAGATCAGTGCCGAAGACCTCAAACCACTGCTTGACGATTACCAAGACGCAACGGGTAATCAACTCATTGTTGTGCTTGAAGCCTGTCACTCCGGCTCACTGATTCCCAAACTGATTCGCAAGTTGCCTGCCCCCAATCGAGCGATTATCACCAGTGCCAAAGCGGATGAAAAAGCCTATTTCTTCGAGAAAAAAGGATTCTCCCGGTTCTTCACAGACTATCTCCTCAAGGGTACAAGTTTCTCAGAAGCCTTCCAACTCGCTACCCGTGATCAAGACAAACTGCGCGGTAAAAATCTGCAATTCCAAACGGCGGGCGGGACGGGAATGACTACCCAAACGCCACAACTCGATGACAACAGTGATGGCAAATACGACCCAACCCAAGATAGTAATTGGCTTAAAACCGTCTATGTCAACGGCGAGTTCACCACCGCGGACGGACACCTTAGCGATAGAAAATCTCACTCCCGCGACCACGTTAGCTGTCGGTCAACCCATTCAACTACAAGCTAAAGCCACCGTTGCACAGGGAACAGTCAAACGAGTTTGGGCAGTGGTTCGTCCTCCGAGAATGGCACAAATCCTAGATACCAATGGCACACCGATTTTAGCTTTTCCACGCGTCAACCTTGTGCAATCTGAATCACCGGACACTTGGCAAACGACATGGAATGATGTGACGTACAATGGCAATTATACTGTCACATTCTATGCTGAAGACAATGAGGAAAATATCGCTGGCAGTGAACAAGACGCAATATTAACGGTCAGTGGTGGGATTGAACCCCCAGCACAAGCACAAGTACAAATCCAACTGGATAAAACTCGCTATCAACGCGGTGAACAGTTCAAAGCCACGCTGACGGAAGATTTAGGTTGGGGCTATGACCTCTATGCCGCTGTCGTGATGCCGGATGGGAATTATTTCACACTCAAGGATACCAACGAATTACGGGGCGTGAAAGAAGCCAAGCCTTGGTATGTATTACGCAAACAAGGGCAACCGATTACTTTATTGGATTTAACGCTACCAACCAGTTCACCCACTGGTCAATATTGTCTCTACGGCATTCTCTCGCCAGAACAAAACGATGTCTTTGAAGCCATGAATAAAAACTTGTGGGTCTATGGACAACAGTGCTTTGAGATATTTTAATTCTCAATAGCTTCAGACAGTTTTAAAATCATAAGGATTACAAAAAACTGTCTGAACTGTTATTTCAATAGGGAGAACTCTCATGAAAACGTTTGTTTATTTACTGTGCAGTTTATGGCTCAGTTTGGCAGTACACGCGGCTGAACTGAAATTTGAGCCGGCAACGCCGACGGTTGAAGTTGACAAGGAAATTGAATTGTCAGTGATAGGAACGGTTGGGCAGGTGGAATGGATGGCTAACAAGGGAAATATCTTAAATTCCGGGACTAGACAATTGTTCATTAATCTCCTTAAACAACTCTTCTAGCAGCCCTAATTCTTGTAATTGATTTCTAAATCGCCATATCGTGCTGTGATCCGGAACGCTTTCCACTAAACTTAAGCATACGAAACGACGAAACAATAGGTCTCGCGCCAATTGCTTTTCACACGCGGGGTCACTCAGGTTGTAGAAACTTTGTAGTAACAATATCTTAAACATCATCAACGGCGGCCACGCTCTTACGCCCGTTTCCTTGTTATTGATATTTATCAACCGATTCTCTATCTGCTTCCAATCTATCAATTCATGTATTTCATCTAACTCTTTTATTGCTTCATGTTCATGAATTAATTCATCCACAAACGTCATTTGATTCAGTTGTTTCCACGCCATTTTGAATTTCCTGTGACTTTATTTAATATACAAATTTTACGCGATATAAAGGGAATGTGCAAAGGTCTCTTCATGTTTATCGAGTAAATTCCGTAACTTTCTCTTGATATAGGATTTAAATCAGGTGAATAAGGGAGTAAAAATAATAATTGATGCCTATGAAATTCTACGATCTCCTTTGTTTCTTCCGGCTTATGAAATAAAAACGAGCTTTGGGTGGAAAAAAACAAAAAATGCACTCAACATCGCATCTTTCATGCTATATTTGAGGTTATTTGCTGTTTTCGTCTCACGGCTATATCGGTCAGATTTTCAAACGTTTCTGTCATTCGATTAATCAAGTGCAGAAATGTATTGTTGCGCTTTTTGGAAAAATACTTTGAATTTATTTATAACCTTTATCTTCAATTAGTTATAAAAACATTATATTCTACACAATTAAATTGAGAATTGCTGTCCTAAATATTACTTTGCAAGAATAATCCGGTAACGTGCTTTTCCACTTCTTAGTCTTTCTATGGCTTCGTTAATCTGATCAAAACGGTACTTTTCAATGATGGGCTTAATTTTATGTCTGCTGGCAAATTTAAGCATTTTTTCAATATTTATTGGGCTACCATTTGGCGAAGCTGATATAGAACGTTGTCCAGCCAGCAAAGGAAAAACCATTACATCTAGTGGCTCTTTTGGTATACCTACAAAATGTAACCGACCTTTAGGACGTAATGCACCAATGTAAGCATTCCAATTAAGGTTAGCGTCAACAGTAGAAACAATAAGATCGAACTTGCCAGCCGCTGCTTCAATTTCCGCTTGATTACGTGAATTAATCACATGATGAGCTCCTAATTCAAGAACTTCCGCTTTTTTAGTATCGCTTGAAGTAAAAGCAGTGACATCACAACCCCACGCTTTGAAAAATTGAAGTGCTAAGTGACCTAAACCACCGATTCCAATCACACCAACCTTATCAGTTGGTTTAATATCAAACTGTATCAAAGGATTAAATACTGTAATTCCTGCACACAGTAATGGACCCGCAGATTCTAAATCAGTACCTTCAGGTATAGGAATAACACTGTTGGCAGCCGCACGCACTTTATCAGCAAAGCCACCATGTCGTCCGATAATAGTGGGATGCGCACCAGCACACAAATTATGATCGCCACTATGGCAGTGGACGCATTCGTTGCAATAACCTGCAAACCACCCTAAACCGACTGTTTGACCAATAGATAAATGCCGAACCCGCTCACCAATTTGAGCAATCGTTCCTATCACTTCATGCCCTGGTACAAAAGGATATTGAGTCATATTCCATTCATTATCAAGCATATTGATGTCGCCATGGCAAATTCCACAAAAATCGACATTAATTTCTACTTCATCAGGTTTCAATATATCAGGATCATATTCAAAACGTTTAAGCTCACCTTTAGCTTCAAATGCTGCATAAGCGATTATCATACTAATTAACCCCCTGTATTAATTTCATTCTCATATCATAACAAAATACTTGACATAATTTCTGCGGTTGCTTTGACATGGGGCAGCGTCAACATTGAAAAATGTCCACCTACAACTCGGTGAACTTCTATTGATTGCGTGACATAGCGTTGCCAACCCAAACCCCGTGTTTCATGCTCTAAATCCTGTTCTTGAGATTGTAAAAGGATCACTCGACTTGATACTTTTCCTTTAGGCATGTAGCGATTATAACACTTATAGTTATTAGTAAATGCCCGATATGTTGTTTCTAGTTCTTGCCTGTCTAGTGCTAATCCCGCTTGGTTTAAATATTTTACCGCTAACTCAAATCGCTCATCGGGTGTATACGGTGCTAAATTACCATCGTACATTGCAATATCGTTAAAATAAGCTAACCATTGCAAATAATGAGTTAATTCTTCCAAATCAGTCTTATCAGCGGTGTCTGTATTTTCAATTGGTGCAGCTTCATCAAGTAATACAAGCAAAGAAACGGTTTCATTAGCATTTTCCAATTGTCGCACCATCTCAAAAGCAACAGCAGCACCAAAAGAATGTCCACCTATTTGATAAGGACCTTGTGGTTGAATAGTTTTAATTGCAGCAATATAGCGTGCAGCCAATTCCTCAATAGTAACGCAAGATATTTGTCCTACAATTTCAGGTGCTTGCAAACTATAAAAAGGTTGATTGTTGTCTAATTGATGAACTAATGGATATAAATAGCGCGGTACGCCCTGCATACCCGGTAGACAGAAAAAGGGTTGTTTTTCACCAGTTGGACGAATGGGAAGTATCAATAAAGCCGGATTTACGCGCTCTTGTTGTAAAATCGCTTGACAATGAGCCAACAAACGTTTAAGGGCTTTAAGATAATTATCAGCTAAGCGTTGTATGGTCGCTGCCTCATGTAAGTTGCGACTGTAACTCCAATAAAAGAATAAGCAATTGTCACGCACCACACTATTGATTTCAAGTACACAGTCTCGCTCACCTTGAAGACTTTGAGACAATCCAAAAGATTCTTCTCCCACCACTGGACGGAAAAGCCCAGCTTCCGTTGTTTGATCAAATTGACCCAAATAATTAAATAAGATTTGTGTAAACGCTGTTTGATATTGCTGCAAACCGTAGCCTATACCGTCATTAGGCACTTGATTTAATTGTTGTTTAATCGCTTGAATGCAATCGCCCAATTCATTTGTTGCGGGTAAATGCAATTGAATAGGATAGGTTGCTGTAAACCAACCCACAGTACGGGAAATATCGAGTTCTTTAAATAAATCAACACGCCCATGACTTTCTAATTCAATTAAACAATCCCGCTGCCCCGTCCAATCGCTGAATGTTTGTGCCAATGCGGTCAGCAATAAATCATTAATGCGTGTTTTGTAAGCACTTCCGGCTTCTTGAAGCAACACAGTCGTATTGGCACTATCTAAACTAACAACATATTCTTGCGTACTTTCAAGCGTATTAATGCCAGCTACATGATCCATTGGCAATTTAAATGAGTGAGCCGTCATCTCTTGCCAATAAGTTGTTTGTTGCAATAGTGCTTGACTTTGAGCGTATTGACTTAAATTTTCTGCCCACGCTTTAAAAGAGCTGGTTTTTTGAGGTAGTTTAATCAATTCACCCTGACTCAGTTGTTGATAAGCGGTTTGCAAATCATCCAACAAGATACGCCAAGAAACACCATCAACCAATAAGTGATGAATGCACCAAAGTAAACGGGTCGCATGAGTTGATTTGAAAACAACCAAGCAAGATAAGGGACCTTGTTCTAAATTAAGGCTCGCTTGATAATATTCAATTTTTTGTTTAACCAATTGTTTTTCATTAGAAATATCGATAAATTCTTCTATAAACAAAGGTATCTTATCCGAAGGTGCCTCACAAATTTGTTGCCATTTGCCAGCTTGCAGATGATAAGTAAATCGCAACGCATCATGATGTGATAACAAGGCTGCCAACGCTTGACGCAAATAATCGATATTTAATTCATAAGCAGCTTCCAACCAAACAAATTGATTATAATGTGCGGGTTGCGGTAGTTTTCTGGCAAAAAATGCCCGTTGAATCGGAATTAAAGATACTTCACCCGTCACTAAACTTTGATCAACTAGCACCAGTTTATCTTTCCGTACTACGGCTGCTAATTCTGCAATTGTTTGATTTTGAAAAATATCGTTGGTTTTAATAAATAAATCGTATTCCTTAGCTTTAGCAACAATTTGCAGACTGCGTATAGAATCCCCACCCAATTCAAAGAAATTATCATAAATACCTACGCGCTCATGTTTAAGCACGGTTGCCCAAATTAAAGCTAACTGCTGTTCAATGTCAGAGCGTGGAGTTGTGTAACCCGTGCTTTTCCGAACATTAGGATTTGGCAAAGCTTTGCGATCAATTTTGCCATTAGGCGTGAGTGGCATAGATTCTAATACAATAAATGTCGTCGGCACCATGTAATCAGGCAATATACCTTTGAGATAATTCATTAATTCCAAATGCCAATCAGCTTGATGTAACAATTGACTATTTATAGGCACTACATAAGCAACAAGGGATTTACCATTTTTATTTTCAAACAAATTCACTAACGAATCTTGAACAGCGGGATGTTGCATCAATACTGCTTCAATTTCGCCAATTTCAATCCGAAAACCACGAATTTTGACTTGATGATCAATCCGTTCAAGATATTCAATATTACCATCAGATAAATAACGAACTAAATCACCAGTTTTGTAGAGACGAGATTGACCTTGTTCATCAAAAGGATTGACAATAAATTTTTCCGCAGTTAAAGCAGGATTATTAAGATAACCTCTCGCCAAAGCAATGCCACCAATGTGTAATTCGCCGGTGACACCAATCGGAACGAGTTGTAAGTGATGATCCAACACATAAACTTGCGTATTGGCAATAGGATGCCCAATGGGCACAGAAGCCACAACGTGTTTATCCAACTGTGCCGGTTCGTACAGCATAGAAGTAATCGTCGCTTCAGTGGGACCATAAACGTTAAACCATCTCACTTTATGATGATTATTCAATTTCTGCCAAGCGCGTAGTGATTCTAACGACACTTTTTCAGCACCGACAACCACTAAACGTAAACTTGAAGGTACAGTTTCAGATAAACTTAATGCCCAAGCATGCCAATAAGAAGCGGTTATATTAAGCACAGTCAATTGATTATCATCAATAAATGATTGAAAATCAGTAAAAGAATTAAACCCATTTACTGGTGAAAGCACTAAAGTCGCACCACTCAATAAAGTTGGAAAAATTTCTTCTGTTGCCACATCAAAATTTACATTAGCAAACTGCAAACATCTATCACCAGCAACCAACTGAAATTGTTCAATAAATGCTTGATTGTGATTACATAATCCCAGATGAGTGAGCATGACTCCCTTAGGCATACCCGTTGAACCAGAAGTATAAATAACGTAAGCTAAATTTTTGCTATTCACTTCACTGAGCGGATTAGTCGAATTGAATGATGAAAACTGAGCTGTCTCCAACGAAACAACAGATAAATTCAATGAAGCACACTTGTCAACCAAATTTGATTGAGTCAATAAAATAGACACATGAGCATCATCTAACATAAATGCAATACGTTCAATCGGATGCGCTGGGTCTAATGGTAAATAAGCCCCGCCCGCTTTGAGAATACCTAATAAACCAATAACCATTTCTAAAGAACGTTTTACATAAATACCAACAACAGTTTCTGGCATAACACCTTGTTTCTGCAAGTAATGCGCTAATTGATTCGCTCTTTCATTTAACAAAGCGTAACTGAGTTGTTGTCCAGCCAATGTAACCGCAATGGCATCAGGTGTTTTTTTAACTTGAGTTTCAAATAATTGATGTGCACATTTGTCTTGAGAATAATTGACTTGGCTATTATTCCATTCATACAACAACTGATGCTGTTCGATTGCGGTCAATAAAGGCAATTTTGGAATAGGCAATGCAACATTTGCGACAATGCCTTCAAGTAATACTTGGAAATGACCAATCATGCGCTTAATTGTTGCTTCTTTAAATAAGTCAGTGTTATACATAAAAGTAGCAATCAATGATTCTTTGGTTTCTATGACATCTAATGTTAAATCAAATAAACCTTCTTGCTGCTCTATTTCAAAGGTTTCAAACTCAAGATCACCTGCTTTCATGCGAAATTTAGCTTCGTTTGAACCCGATATTTCCAGATTATTTCCCTGCTGAAGTTGTTGAAAAGCAAAATCCACTTGAAATATCGGTGAACGACTGGGATCACGCTCAGGTTGCAAGCGTTCAACCAAACGCATAAAGGGATAATCTTGATGCTCAAGCGCGCCAATCACTGTTTGTTGTACTTGCTGTAAAAGGTCTTGAAACGTCAAATTTTCTTGAATGTTAGCACGTAACACCACGACATTAACAAAATAACCTACGATATCCGAAAATTCGCTTTGCGTCCGCCCAGTAGTAGGAGAACCCACGAGAATATCAGTTTGACTGGTGTATCGATAAAGTAAAATTTGATAAGTCGCTAACAACAGCGTGTAAAAACTAACGCGCTCATTTTGAGCCAATTGCTTAAGTTGCGACATCAATGGATTAGTAATAACGAAATGAACAGAAGCACCGCGATAACTTTGCACATTAGGACGTGGATAATCAGTAGGTAAATTAAGCGCAGGTAATTCGCCTGCCAATTGTTCCTGCCAATAATGCCAAAGTGATTCGTCTTTATTTTCCAATAGTTGGGTTTGCCAATTCACAAAATCATTATAACTATATTCAAGTGATGGCAAAACCGGTTGCCGCCCTGCTTTGAGCAACCCATATAATTGCCCTAATTCTTCTATCAACATCCATATCGATACGCCATCAACCACGATGTGATGAATCGTCAATAACAAAATATGGGTTTTATCAGCCTTAGTTAATAAAGTGACCCGCAACAATGGATCACTTTCTAAATCAAACGGTTTTTGATTGGCTTCAACAACATAAGTTTGTACTTTTTCTGCTGACCAAGATGAGGCATCTGTCCATTCAAATGACGTAATTTGATATTGATTGATTTTTTGCAACGGTTTACCATCAACGGTGGTAAATGTCGTTCGTAAACAAGGATGACGATTCACTAATGCTTGAAATGCGTTTTGTAAAGTAGGGATATTGATTTCAGAACGAATGCATAAAGGTAATGCCACATTATACGCCGCACTTTCTTTATCTGATTGATATAAAAACCATAACGATTGTTGTCCATAAGAAAGCGGATAATATTCTTGCTCTGTTATGATAGTGTGCTTCTTAACTTCAATGATCGGTTTATCTGTTTGAAGTGCACTGCTTTCGAGCAATTGTGCCAAAGCTGCCACAGTCGGTGCATTGAGTAGTTGACTTAAAGGCAGTTCGCGTTTAAAAGTTTGTTGCACATAAAACATCAACTTGACGGCTAATAAAGAATCTCCACCAAACTCGAAAAAGTTATCATGAACACTGACGGATTCAACATGTAAGACTTTCTGCCACAACTTAGCCAACTGAGTTTCAGTTTCATTGCGTGGTGCAACAAGGGGTTGTCGTCTTTCTGAAATGGCGTGAGTTTCAGATTCTATTAATTGTAAAATTTGTTCAGGATCAGATAATTGCGTGGCAATCTGGTGTAGTAATGCCGAATTGGCTTGATGCATATCACTTTGGATTGATACAACCGTGCTTGCTGCATTCTGATTATCATTTGCGATTGGACGATAAACGATTGCTTGACAAAAATCAGTTGGAAACCAGAAATAATCTATTGTTTCTAATGGTTTTTCGAAAGCCACACTCTCAAGAAAATCACGGATAGGTTTATTCTTAGATGTTTGCCTGTAACCAACAATAACGCCTGTAAGTCCTTGTTGATGCGCGATTTCCCCCAATTTAGCCAGCATATTATGTTCAACACCACGCCCTAATACACGACAACTGACTAAAAAAGTATCCACTTTCAAAGTATCATCTGCTATTGTAAAAATAATCAGACCCACTAAACCATAATCTCCAAATCGATCTTTCACTTCAACAACTAGACAAGTGTATACATCTGACTGAGTAAGTTGTTGAATTTCATGTTCAGTACGACGAATCGTGGTTGCATTGAATTGATTTGTCCGTTGCGTCATTTGCGAAACCCGAGCGATTTGATCGGGCTGCATTTCTGAAATATGTATTTGTATTTCCAAGCTTTTAAGAAAATCTTCTAAAGTCATAGCTTGTTCGCGCAATTGCTTACGTTGAGCATCTTGCTGATAAAAAACGGTGCGTTGTTGATCTTCTGTAGTTACTTTAAGACGGTCAAATGCCCAAATATGACGCAAGAAATTAGGAATTGTGCTAATATCTTCAGGTACTTGCAGTGTTAATACCTCAGGACAATGCGCTTTAACCACTGCACATTCAACTGAATTGTCATCAATAAAAATAAAACTGTCTAAGCCCAATTGTAGCTCTTGTGCGAGAGATTTGATATTTTCCGATTTAGGTTGCCAATTAATACGCCAAGAAACTAAATGTTCACGTTTAATCAGCATGTCATCCCGTTGATCAAACACGGCAAACACATCTTCTTCAACATTTTTACTACATAAACACAACAAAACGCCCGCCGCTTGCTGTTCTAACACAAATTTTTGCAACGCTTGGAAAGGTGGACTGATTTCAATACCATGCGCCCCTTCTTCACCACAAACGCCTTGCCATAGCGTATTATCGCAATCTAACACAATGACTTTATAAGGTTTTTGTTTGAGTGTATAAAGTTTTCGACTAATAAGTGTGCCTAACGCAGTAAAAAAAGCGGGCGTATAAGGTACATGTCCCTCTTTATCACCTTGTGCATCGTAAAATTCAGCCACTGGATAACGTGTAAGCAATTCAGCAGATTTCACTACAGTTAGATTATTGCTATCTATTGCCGCTAATACATTTTCCATTTGTTTAAAAAACGCGTCATGATGCGCCATTGCAGGTGATGCTGGGCAAATACAAAGCAAATAAGGCACCGCAGCGTTTTGTGCCACGCCCGTTAAAGTTGTGCTGAAGTCTTGAACATTTTTTTCGATTTTAGCAATGAAATCAGTAGATAATGTACTTTCTTTATCTGCTACCCAATCCTCAAAGCGTACCAACAGAATATTGATACCTTGTCGATTACTTGCCAATAAGCTTGAAGGGTCTAATAGTTGCTGAAAAACTTGATTATAAGACGCAAAAGCCACTTTTGTAGGTATATCGAGTTGCTGCATCCAAAAATCTAGCGAATCTTTCAGTGGCTCTGCGGTAAATGTCGCAGTGATAGCAACCGTTTGTTTTTTAACAATACTTTCTTCATCTTGGATAACAGAAGTCAGTGCTTCAATGGGTTGTTTTGCATTTTGAACAATACCTTGCAGAATCGCGGTAAAATTTTCTACCATGCGCGTAATCGTGTCGGCATTGAACAAATCAGTATTGTAATTAAACCAACAGACTAAGGTCTTTTCCAGTTCAATTATTTCTAACTGTAAGTCAAATCGTCCGGCTGCCGTGGGAATAATAAAGCCTTTAGTTTCAAGCCCTGCCCAATCGAATTTTTCTACCGTTGAATCCATCGTTAACCATGGGGAATTTTTAAACAATGGTTTTTGTAAAGCAAATACTGCTTGAAATATGGGTGAATATCCAGCTACTCGTTTGGGTTGCAAGCGTTGAACTAACAACTGAAATGGATATTCTGAATGTCTAAGTGCGTCTTGTACCGTGTTACTGACTTGATTAAGAAATGCGCTAAAATTAGCATGATCACTACAATGACTACGTAATGGCACCATATTGATCAAATCACCAACAATGTCAGTAAATTTATGACTTTTTCTGTTGGCAAAAGGACAACCCACGATAATATCTTCTTGTCCGGTGCTCTCGTGTAAAAAAACTTGATAAGCTGCCAACAAAAGGCTGAATAGAGTAGTTCCTTCCTTTAAAGCTAAATTTTTCAATTGATTGATTAAAATATCGTCCAATTGGAAAAAATGAAGTTCGCCCCTATGAGTCTGTATCTGTGGACGTGGATAATCCGTAGGCAATTGCAGTACGGGCAATTCTCCACTCAATTGCTGCTGCCAGTATTTCCACTGAATATCAATTTTAGAGTCCGCTAATAGAGTAGTATACCATTGAATGTAGTCTTTATAACTATATGATAATTTAGGTAAATCTGGAGCTTTACCGGCAATAATGGCTGGATAGGTTTTGCTCATCTCTTCTATGACAATAGCGCCCGACCAACCGTCAAAAATAATGTGATGCATGGTAATTAACAACACATAATCTTGTTTTGCACGGTTAAATAAATGAATCCGAAATAGTGGACCGGTTGCTAAATCAAATGGCAGTTGATCAACTTCAACTACCTTTTGTTTTAACGCTTCTTCACTCAATCCTGAAACATCAATGACTTTAAATGGCACACATTGTTTTTGCCGTACTTTTTGAACCAATTGACCATCATCTTTCATCGCAAAAACTGTACGCAATGAGGCATGGCGATCAACCATCACTTGGAAAGATTGTTCTAAGGCTGCAATATTTAAGGGCGAACAAATACGTTGCGAAATCGATAAATTATAGGCAGATGTCGTTTTTTCTTTTTGTTGTAAAAACCATTGTGCTTGTTGGTCATAGGATAAGGAAAATTCTTCTGTAAAAACAGTCTCATCCTCTAAGAAAGCTGTTGGTAAAATCGTGTCATCTTGGGTTATCGATTGTGTATTTCCATCAAAACGATCAGGATATTCTTGACATAAGTAGTGAGTTAATTTACCAATAGACGGATAATCAAAAAATAGTGTGGCAGACAGTTCTAATTCATATTGTTCATTGATTTGATTCGTAATCATGATAGCCATAATTGAATCAGCACCGTAATTACTGATGTCTTCGTCTATGTCAATATCGGCTGTATCAACTTTCAAATTTGACGATACAATTGCAATTAACGCTTGTTGCAATTGAGCTAAAGGAATCGTTTCTACAGTGTTAACAACATCAGCTACGCTTTCATCGATTTTTCCATTAAAACGATCAGGATATTCTTGACATAAGTAGTGAGTTAATTTACCAATAGATGGATAATCAAAAAATAGTGTGGCAGACAGTTCTAATTCATATTGTTCATTGATTT
>DYNN01000019.1:24780-34854 GCA_020721045.1 Thiomargarita sp.
GACGATACAATTGCAATTAACGCTTGTTGCAATTGAGCTAAAGGAATCGTTTCTATCTGTTGAATTTGTTCAACAACGGCTACTGTTTTACTAGGAAAAGACGTTGTTACTTCAATAGTTAACGCTTTTCTAATTTTTTGCTGATCACCTTCTAAAACAACAAATTGACTACTGTCACTACTTAAACCTTGAAGAAATGCTTTAATGCCGGTGTCATTTGAAATAGCCAACATACCTGTAGTATCAGCAAGCCATTTTTCAGTTTGACGATCAATTTGCATTCCGCCGTGTTGCCATAGGGGCCAATTGATAGTGAGTGTTTTACCAAAACGTTTATTAGCAATTCTGAGTTTTTCACGTTTTTCAGCAAAATTATCCATAAAAGCATTGGCATAAGCATAATCGCTTTGACCTATGTTATCCATCATGGCAATCACAGAAGAAAACAGCACAAAGAAATCCAAAGGTTCATTTCGTGTAGTTTCATCTAAATATGTCGTTCCATATACTTTGGAAGCTAAAACGGCGTCAATTTCTGTCAGCGTTTTTTTACTGATCAACGCATTTTTAATCACGCCAGCACTGTGAATAATGCCATTTAAGTGATTAAACTCAGATTTAATTTGGGAAATCAGTGTTTCTACATCAATACGTTTTGAAATATCTGCTCTTTTGTAGACAACTTCAGCACCTAACGCATTGAGTGTATTAATTTTATCTTCTTGCGTTTGGGAAAGTGGAGAACGCCCAGTTAAAATCAATTTTGCCTTAAAATGCTTTGCTAAATATTCAGCAAAAACAAGCCCTAAACCACCCGCACCTCCTGTTATTAGATAAACACCTTTTGTTTTTAATAATGTTGGTGCCGTATTTTTGTATGTGCCCTCAATAAGTTGTAATCGCTTAACTCGACGTTGTCCTTTTTCATACCAAACTTGAGTTTCTGTCGTTTGAAATTCAGTTAAAGCAATGCTGCTTACATTTTCTAAACTAGAGAGTGCAAGTGTTTTATAAGTTAATTTGGGATTTTCTTGATGAATTGTACTGGCAAATCCACTTAATGCAGCATATTGTGGTTGTATTTCTGTCGTGGTTAAGTAAGCATATAACAATTGTACTGGCTTTTTGGGTGGCAAAGCTAACAATGCTTGACTGAGATAAACAATTGAAAATAAACTGGCTTCAAGTTGTGAACTCAATGTTGCACTACTAAACCGAGATTGTGACCATAAGTGAATGATATGGCTCGGTTCATGATTTAAATCCGCTAATAATTGTCGGTAATCTTCTTCATGATTTGGATTGATGATGCAAGTTTGATGATCAAGCTGTTGGTAACTTTCTCCGGGCATCACTAAAATCACATCACATGCAAATTGTGCTTTGAAACTGGTATGTCGCGAATCATTGAGATCAAATAACAATACGATTTTTGACGTAAAAGAGGAGGATGAAACGCTTTCTTGTGCTTCCCAGAGACTTTTATAACACAAAATTTCAGGTTGAGATATTGATACGCTGGAAGTATTCACTACTTCTTTAGTTTGTAACTCAATGATGGGTATCCAATAACGCTTTTTGGCAAATGGATAGGTTGGTAATGACATACGTTGCGGTTGTTGTTCTTGATATAACAATTGCCAATCAACATTTGCACCCAATACCCACAAGCGTGCGAGTTCTTCTAATTTTTTCTCATGAAGTATTTTGGTAAGTAATTCTTTTCCTTGATATAAAATAGAAAATTCTGCTTTATCTCTCTTAATATTACCGCAATAGAGACCGTTTAGCTCTGTTTTTCCATCAATATATTGGCTTAATTTTTCAACCACATCTTCTATCCGATTTGCCAACACAGCTAAACGTTCGATCATTGCTTCACGCCCTACTTGTAAGGTGTAAGCAAAGTTGCTCATAGAGAATGGCGTGTCTATCGAAATTTTTAAAAAATCTCTAATATCATTGGCATAAGCCTTCAGTCGCTCTTCATTAGCAGCCGACAACACTATTAATTGGGGTGTTTCGGAAGCCACAGGTGAGTCATTCGGTATATATTCTTCTACCACTAAATGCGAATTGGTACCGCTAAAACCAAGCGAACTCAAAGCTGCACGTCGAGGTACACCCGGTTCTGTTTTCCAATCTTTCAATTTGGTATTGACGTAAAATGGCGTTTCTGGGAAATTTAAATGCTCGTTTTCTTTTTCTAAATGCAGAGAAGGGACTAATTTCTTATGTTTTAAACACAATAATAGCTTAATGAAACCAGCAATACCCGCCGCTATTTGCGTATGACCAATATTAGTTTTAACCGAACCAATAGCACAATATTGTTTTTTTTGCGTATATTTTCTAAAAGCTTGAGTCAAACCATCGATTTCAATCGGATCACCCAATTTGGTACCCGTACCATGGGCTTCTACATAACTAATAGTTTCTGGATTAATATGATATTTATGGTAGATTTCAGTTTCTAATTCAGTTTGTGCGGAGGCGCTGGGCGCAGTAATGCCCGGCTCTGTATTACCGTCTTGATTAATGCCCGAGCCTTTAATAATACCAAGAATGTTATCGCCTGCTTTTAATGCTGCTGCTAACGGTTTTAAAATCACCGCTGCCGCACATTCACCAATGGCAATACCATTCGCCGCTTGATCAAAAGTTTTGCATTTACCTTGTGGCGATAATATGCCCATTTTACTCGCCCAAATAAAGCTGTATGGAGTCGGATATATCATCACTCCGCCCGCCAATGCCATATCGCTTGTTCCTATGCGAATACTTTCACATGCAAGATGTAGTGCAACCAAAGACGAAGAACAAGCTGTATCAATGGCAATACTGGGACCTTTTAAATTTAATAGATAAGAAATTCTCGCCGCTAAAACCGAAGTGATATTGCCCAATAATGAATAAGCTTGCGGAAATATTTGATTTTCAGCAAACAAGTGTTGGTAATCACCCGTTGAACAGCCGACAAATACGCCACATTTTTTTCCGTCTAAACTTTGAGGTGAATAGCCCGCATCTTCCAAAGCGTGCCATGCTTCTTGTAAAAATAATCTTTGTTGTGGGTCCATCAATTCAGCTTCTCGAGGAGAGATTTTGAAAAATGATGGATCAAACCTATCAATATCGTTAAGCAACCCACCCCATTTACTATAACTTTTATTTGGCACTTCTGGATCAGGATCGTAGTATTGATCAGTAGACCAACGATCTATTTCTTTAACAGAATTGATGCCTGCGACAAGATTCTTCCAATATTCGTTGACATTTTGAGCATCTGGAAATTGCCCCGACATTCCAATAACGGCAATATCTTGAATATCATGTTTTTTTTGAGAAGCAGTAATTTCTTTGATTAATTGCGCGCCCTCTTCAGGTGTAATTTGACGATTTTTGATTAATTTGAGAACTATTTTTGTGACATTATCATTCATTGGAAAATTTTTCCCTCAACAGAGCAATATGTTGTAACGATTGATTAAGATGTGATTATGGTTAGGTATTATTAAAACTGGTAATGGGATAAGTTAAGTACATTTTTTTGCACCTAACTTATACCATTAGAGTTTGATTTATTTACAGATTATTCGATTACATTAAACATTTCAGCTTGAAACTCTTCAAAGAAACCTTCTAGGAAAGCGGGAAGAATGCCCCCTTCATTGGGTGCGCCATATACTGTTGCCAATCGTGCAAAATGGGCATGAAATGCGTCCTGATCGCGCCATTGTTCATAAGCGAAAATATCGTTAGGATGTTCGATATGTTGATGGAAAGTAAATGAGATACATCCATCATGTTCTGCGTGCGTTAATTTGGTCATTTCAGACGCAACTTTACAGAATTTTTGTTCTCTTCCGGCTTTTAATTTGGCTCGAAATAAGACGTTTATCTGGGGCATTAATATTTTCCTTTTATACAACAAAGCCATGTTCAACTTTTCGTCAGTTAATCTACTATAAAAAGTTAAACATGGCGTTAAAATCAAACAATTAAATCACAAACGATTTACAAATTATCCCAAAAATCACATTGTGGAAATAGATTGTTTGAGACTGAAATGTTATCGGTGTCAAATTCAATATACTGCTCATTGCTTTCCATATTATATTTAGGCCATGCAACACCGGCTGCCGTTGCATTAGGATTGCCGGTATGAGCAAAACTAGACCAATAACTAATCATAGAGCGAGATAAAACTTTTTCGGCTTCATTCAAGCCTTCATCACCTTCATCAACAAAGAACACAAATTCAACATCAATAGTATGGTACGCGCCTAACGGTTTCATGATAGGAACTTCATCACGTCCTGCCATAAAATGGGACATATAAACCTCAACACCTGATTTAGATAAATCGCGTATTTCGTTACGAATGGCACACTTAGCATCTCTGTCAGTAAGCACATCGGCTAATGCATAAACTGGACTTGGATATTTTGAAGCATCATACTGCTTAAGTACTTTTTCAAGATCAGATTTGGATTTAATCAGTCCAGCGACCTTTTCTTTGTGTGTATCTTCATCGATATCCATCAACTTGTTTCCACTCATGACCAACATTTGTTCATCTTTGGTCACAAGATACAACATAGGTATATCTTTAGGTGCTTTACCTTGTTTGAACAAAGTAGCAGGAGAATCTGTCAAGAAAATATTATCGCTAACAGGTGCCCAAGTTAATCCTGATAAACCGCCTTCTGGTGGTATTGCTTGTTCCACTTCGTCGGCTGATTTACTTCTCAAACAGGCAAGAAAACCATCACCTTTTGGACAGTCTAATAAACTTAAGCGTTGGGCACCCTCTTTTACCGCAGTTGCCATTGGTTTATTGACTGCAGCACTTGGACCACTGGCTGTAATCGCTTTGTGAAATAATCCTTTGGCTTTGGGTGAAACTAAGATTGTAGTGACAGACATGCCGCCTGATGATTCACCATAGATAGTAACGTTATTTGGATCGCCACCAAAGTTAGCAATGTTCTCTTGCACCCATTGTAAGCTCAGAATTTGATCTTCCAAGCCATAATTTCCAGAAGTTGGATGGCTGCTATTTTCTGCATTGAGTTCTTCAAGTGCTAAAAAACCAAAAACGTTGAGTCGATAATTCATAGAAACAACAATGATATCACCTAATTTAGCTAAATTTTTACCGACCCATCTATTACCACTGTTGATACTAAAACTACCGGGGTGAAACCAAACCATGACAGGTAACTTTTTAGTAGGTTTGGTATTGGGTGTCCATACGTTTAATCTCAAGCAATCTTCATTGGTACCTTCGACAATTTTAGCACCGCGTTTTTGTGGACACGCTGGACCAAAACTATCAGCGACTAATGGCTCTGACCAAGGTGCAACGGGTTGTGGTGATTTCCAACGCAGATCACCTACTGGTGGTGCTGCGTAAGGAATACCAAGAAACATTTCTACACCATCTTCAGCTTGAACACCGACTACTGGACCACTTTTGGTTGCAACTTCTGTTGATTTTGAAAGTGCCAATACTGAATTGGTTGAAACACATGACAAAACAATTGCGGTAATACCCATGATTACCTGTAGTTTCTTCATAATAAAACGCTCCTAACTAATTGTATGTAAATAAGTTTATTTAAAACATAAATCAACAAGCTAATTTTGTGAAGCAAAAACTATACTATCACATTTATTTTCACTACTGAACTATCGCCATATAATTTCCTCTTTGAAACAAAGCCTCTCGATCTTTTGCCGAAGAAATGGAACGAATGGTCATCGGTATAATTTTTTCGATAATCGTAACAAGACCACACTCAATAAGCTGTTTGCGGCATTCATTAATTGAAGCATAAAGATAAATGTGATCTTCTTGAGCAATATTGACTGCCATAGTGACAAAAATAAACCCACCAGGTTTTAAACAAGTCCTCATCTTTTTTAAAAAGCTGCTAGGGTCTTCGAGATGTTCCATGATCTCACAGAGCAAAATAGCATCATAAAGCGTATCAGTCGATAGTCTATCATCAGGGAACATGCCGCCAAATCGAATATTATCCGTAATATTAAAATAATGTAGCAACTTTCTTGCATCGGTATGCGCTTTTTCATCAGTGTCATAACCTTCGATGATCCATTTAGGCAAAGATTCATGGACCAATTTCAACTCATAACCCGTTCCCATACCCACAGAAGCAATACGACCTTCAGGTTTTTTGATAAAAGAAATGAATTCTAATAAGCTTTGCATGATTTCTAACCGGTGATTGGAGACAATGATAGAAAGCAACAAAGCCACGTTATAATCACCTCTATCGACCTTTGCAGAAGTATCATAAAGCTTTTCTTGAATCGGATTTGCATCAAAAGAGGCTTGCAACATATTTAAATATTTGACTCTATTGATAAAACGTTGAACATAATCCGCCCGATATTCACTTTGCTCTAAAAAAGACAAAATATCAGTCGCATACCGCCCCAACCGCTTATTATGCATTTCAAACACTTTCTCAAAAGATCTAGCAAGCAATTCATCTTGTTCAGAAAGAGTACGATAAAGTTTATTACACTGTTGATTTTCTAAAAGAAAATTCTTGAAAGCATCATTATTCATTAATTAAAGCTCGTTTATACACTCTACATTAATTATTTTTCAGCGTATATTTGCATATTGCTGATTTAAAAAGACAGCCGTTTCCTGCATAAGCTTTTCTGCTATTGTATCGACATGTCGATCACGCCAATTTTCTAAGGCAGTTCCTTTTACCCATTGATTAAATGCGCCCATTGCCGGTCCGCAATAAATCTGATAATCCACTTTGTACTGACTATCGCCCTGTATCGCCAAACGCATGGCACACGCAAAATACCATTTAAAAATAAGTGCCATTTTGAATTTTGGCAAACGTTCTGCTTTTTCAATCTGTTCGGACATCGATGTTGCGTAGTAAGCTTTTATTTCTGCATAAATTTCTTCAAAGCTGCGATGAAAATACTTTTCCTGTATTTGCTGTTTTGTTTTTTCATCAATGTCATCTAGCGAATTATAGCGTTGATAAAGCTCATAAAGTTTATTTGCACGTGCCGGAAAGAAAACGCCTTGACGCACAACCTGATTCTTTGCGCCTAACTCAAACATATCACCGGCTGGCGCATGAATTGTGTCTTGTACATTCAATTGTTGCAATATATCTTTAGTTATATCTGAGGTTCCGGCTTCTACAGTGCACTGATTAATAGAACCGGTTAAAATAAAATCTGCACCCAACATAAATGCCGCACTTGCCGCTTCAGGCGTGCCAATTCCACCCGCTGCGCCCACTCTGACTTGTTTACTATATTGTTTGGTCAACTGATTCCGTTGTCGGATAATCATCGGCAACAACACCATCAGCACCCCCATATCAGTCTGTCCAGCAGAATCCGCCTCTACACATAAATCATCAGCCATGGGAATCTGTTGAGATAAATCTGCTTCAATCGGTGATATTTGTTTGGTTTCTAAAAGTTTATCAACTAATTTTTTAGGCGGTGGACTTAAAAATAGTGCTGCAATCTCAGGTCGAGACAACTTAACCATTATTTTTCGGGGAGAGACAATGAATCCAGCAGTATTTCGCTGTAACCCTTTAACACGATATTTCACTAAAGCAAGTGTGATTTGCATAAAAGCAGCCGCTTCAATATATTGAACATTATATTTTAAAAATAAGTCAATCATATCAAGCTCATACTGTGGGCTATTTTGATTATGCAAAAAATTCATGCCATAAGCTTCATTATTTGTCAGTTGTCGCTGAATTTGTTGAATGCTGACTTCAATTTCCGATAAAGTCAAACCAGCAGTCCCAAAATAACCCATAAGTCCCGCTTGCCCCAGCTTGACAACCAATGCTACCGAAGCAATACCTCTAGCCATTCCGCCCGTCACGTATGCATATTTGATACCGTAATCTTGCTTAAATTCTTGATTACCAAGAGAAGTTGGCAAAATGGAATTTGATAAAGTAGTGACATCTTCTTCCGGTTTAACAACTTTCTTTTTAGCTACCAGTTTGGTATCCATTTTGATTTTATGGGTGAGTTTAGTTAATACATTACCCGGACCCACTTCCTCAAACAACATATCACTTTGCTGTAATAAAAATTGAATGCTTTGTAACCAATTCACTCGATGTGTAATTTGTGCAATCAAATTTTTGCCAATTTCCGATTGTTCATAAGGTCTAGCTGTCACATTTGAAATAACCGGTATCTTGAGTTCGCCAAATTCTACATCTTGTATAAAAGAAGCAAATTGTTGTTGTGCTTCAGACATATAACGAGAATGAAATGCACCACTGACTGGCAACATTAGACAATGAACATCTTTAAGCGTTTCTAGGATTTCAATAGCCTGAACGACGTCAGATTGAATTCCAGAAATGACGGTTTGCAACGGACTGTTAAAATTAGCAATATCGATTTTATCAAGCGCGTTGTGAGTCAAAATAATCTGTAATTCATCTACTCGCAGATTAATGACCGCCGCCATAGCACCTTCAATGGTTTGACTGGCTTGACCCAACAATTCTGCCCGTTTTTGTACCAATCGCAATCCGGTTAAAAAATCAAATGCACCGGCAGCCAATAAAGCATTGTATTCTCCCAAACTATGTCCAGCGACAAAATTTGGCAAAATTGTACTTTCAGCTGTTTTTTGGAAAAAAGACAATGCATTGATAATATACACAGCAGGTTGTGTATAAAGTGTTTGATTAAGCTTTCCTTGAGGATTTTCTAAGCAAAGCGCCTGAATGGAGTAACCCAAAATTTCATCAATTTGAGCAACTAATTCACTGAATTCTCTAAATAAGGCGTCTCCCATACCTTTACGTTGAGAGCCTTGTCCAGGAAAAAGCCAAGTTATCATTTTAATTTTTTATCTCAAATGGCTCAAGAATATGGACTTGTATAGACTTAAGTGACGGTATTATCTATGCTTTTGCCCATACTTCTGATTTAAATCATACCCAATTTCGCTGGCAAGTTTTTCTAACAACCCATCTGGCGGATTATGTTCCAAATCACTTAACGCCTGTTCAGCTGTCATATCTCCAGAACGCACCATACCAGCATACTCTTCATCATAAATTGAATAACCAAATTTTTTCTTGTCTACATAAGTATTCAACCAAATCATTTCGCAATTTGTGGTGCGTGAAGGATAACTGGTTTTCATAGGTTGCCAATCAAAACGCTTCCGACATTCTGCCTGTAACGTGGCTTTATCTGTTTTGTAAAAGCTAAAGAGAAAAAATGGGATCGTCAATACTTGATTTGTTGGTCCGCCTTCAAGGTCTTCAACACCGGAAAAAATCCTTTGTCGACTCAAAATCTTATACTTTGTGATGAACTCTTGAGAAAATTTGGGGTCGTTCTTACTAATGTATTGTAAATATTGCGCAAGAATATCAGTACCACGTTTCTTCTGTTCAATAATTTCAGCTTGCCCTTTTGAATATCCGTTTATTAACAAGGGAACTTCAAATGCATTTGCCAATTCAAGCGCATTCATATAAATCACATTTGCACATAAATAACAAGCACTTGCACCCGGAATATTACTTGTATTCAGATGCCGCCAAAGCGTTTTCATAAAATTAAAATCATGTTGCCATAACAATAAATCAACATCCAATGAAGCGCAAAGTTTACGGACATTTTCGGTTGCTACTGCATCTTCAAAACCATGATCATTATGAAATACTAAGGGTTTCAAACCAAACTTTTCTACAATTCTGATTAACGCAAATGAACTATCAACACCACCACTTAAAGGCACAACAACATCATACTTCTTGCCCACTCCTTTAAAAGGCTTAAGTGCTGCGATCAGGTGATCCTCATCTTTAAAAATATTCTGCTTTTTTTCTTGTACGACCTTATCTCGACAAGATTTACAAACTTTCTGTTCATCAAGTTCCGCTCGCGGATGATTAGCTGGCAATGTGCAAATAGAGCAACGTTCCATATCTTGAGATATTTCGATCATTTTTCCGATCCTTTTTACTTACCAAAACCTACCATGAGCAAGTTTTAGCAACT
>DYNN01000188.1 GCA_020721045.1 Thiomargarita sp.
TTGCAAGCTGACGTAAACGCTGCACGAAACGTTTTAGCAAGATTATACGATCAAGAGGTAGATCGATGGACACCTTATAAACAGGTTAAAGCCATATTGCTAAAACGAACCAGTGCCATTCGGTTGAAACTGCTCAACCAGGATTCTAGTTGCAAGCCTTTTGGTTTATCAACAGAAAGCGAATTATCAAATACATACATTTAAATATGTTTTTTGAAGCAGGAAGCGAGTAAATTGATGTTGGAATATAGACAAGCAGTGGTTGCGGTATTCAAGCAACAATTGGAGGCAAAAGAAGCAGAAAAAGCATTGCTCGATCAATATACTAAACAATTACCTGAAGTTTCTAACCAACTAAATAGTTTGTTACAAGATAGTCAAAAGTTAGATGAATTTGTGTTGCAAGTGCGGTTACGTATTGATGATGGTAGTTTAATAGAAGCTGATGTATCTAAACAATTTAGCGCGACGGCAGTAGACGAATTGCGCCAATCTTTCACCGAACAACAAGCGAATATTGCTGAAAAAATCGAAGCGTTAAAGGAAAAAGTCACTGCTGCAACGAGTGCGTTAGATGAGAATAAAAAAGGGTTGATTGATGCAGAATCTGCTCAAAAAACGGCTCAAGAACGTTATGATCAAGTGCAAAAACGTCAAGGGTTAGAACGTGACTATGCCAAGAAAAGCTTAAAACAATTACATGTGCAGAATTAATTAATTTATTAGAAGATCGTGTCTGGTTGCAAAGTACAATGGCATCTTCTATGCGTAACTTTCTTGTTCAACAGAAAGCTGAGGCAAAAATTGCGCAAGAATTGGAAGCTATGGGCGCACCACCTGAAAAAAATATGGCAGAGGATGCCTCATCTGAGCAAAGTGTTGATGCTGATCAACATATTAAAGATTTAGATGTTTACCATAAGAATCGTTTGAAAATTTTACAGAAACGTCATGATGCATTGACTGTTTTAATTAAGACAGGTGGGTTATTAGAAGGTGATGCACGTGTTTTAAATGAACATATATTTAAAATAAGTGTAGTGGTAGAAGCTTTTGAACGTTTAAATGCTAATAAGAAAGATGCTACGGTTAGTTTACCGGCTGGTATTTCTGCTGAAACGGTTAAGAAGTACGATACTGAATTATCCACGCGGTTATCAGAGGTGGTAGCGACTATCACTGCTTCCACAGAAAATTTGGCTGCAACCGAACAGTTACAAACTCAATCAATAGAAGCGATAGCGCAGGCAAAACAAAGTTTAATTGATTTGAAAAAAGTGCGTGAAGCTTTGTTGGAAAATCAAAAATGGGAAACTACGCTTAAAGGACTTACAGCAGATCAAGTGACTGAAAAGTTTATTGAAACGACCAATACCTTGAAAGAACGCATGGAAGTACTTGAGAAGGCACGCAGTGATTTTACCGAAGTGAATACGGCTTATATTGAGGCAGCTCTTAAATTTCAAGCGTTACAAGACATTTTTGCACGTGAATTAGAAACGCAAAATCAAGATGCACAATATGAATTGACCAAACAGCTTTATCAATTTGCCGGTTTAGAACCACCGGAACTTCAAGTACCTGCATCAACAGAAAGTGCAACTACAACTGAAGAAGGTGTGGAAGCGGTTGTATCAACAACTGTGGTAGCTGCGACACCACCACCAACACCCGGTAATGATGAAGCAACAGCCAGTGCAACTGATGAAGCGATAGCTAGTGCAACTGATGAGGCGGCAAACGCGGCACAACCACCCGCGCCAGTTGAAAAACCACAGGAAGACCCTGACACTGCAATTATTACTTATCAATCTCAGCTTTCTAGTTGGTTACATATTGCTGATGAAAAAAGTAAGCAACAGATTGATATATTAAATCTTTTGAATAAATTAGATGCACAAGAAACTGCTTATTTGACCATTCTTGATGAAATATACCAATTAATTCAGCAACAGCAAGCCACTGCGATGGAAGTTAAAAGAAGGGTGGGGCGTAGTGAGTTAGATGAAGAAAAGATTCCCGAAGGTATTACTGAAGCACTCAAAATTGAGCAATTAGCTGAGTTAAAATCTGAACGTATTCAGATACGTAGCAAACAATTGGAAACGCAAGATGATATTGCGCTTTTGAGTCAGAAAGATGAAGCTTTGCCTGATGTGCATAAGTTATTTGAAAATGCTGATATATTAACGGGTAAATTGTTGGATGCTTTACAACAAGCGCGTAAATTAGCCCAGAATTTTTTGTTGGATCAGAAAGGGTTAAGCTCAATTGAACAAAAAACATTGCAACAGTCAGCTTCACGTCGTATTAGAACGGAAAATAGTATTGCCGAATTCTTCTTTGGTTTCTTTGAATCCACAGAAATTAGTATTTTGACAGAAATATTGCAAGAATACTATTTAGAACTTATTGAAGTGGAAAATAAGCAGCAACTCTTAGTTACTCAGCAAAAAAAACATGAAAATGCGATTGCTTATTTGCAAGAAGAAAAAAAGGCAATGACAGAATTGTTACCGCTGTTACAAAACCAATTGGTTGTTTTACAAAATACTAAGGAAGAAGAAACGATCAAGGCAAAGGTGCGCATTGCGCCTGAGCAAGCACAACAATAGCATTAAGTTAAGGAAATTTTGCTTCCCCCTTTACCAAAGGGGGATTG
>DYNN01000020.1 GCA_020721045.1 Thiomargarita sp.
GCGTTGTACTTCTTTGAATAAGCGAACAAATTGCGCGCGGGCAATGTCACCTTGTAAGTTAGGCACTTCCTTGGGCGCGTAGTCTAAACCTTGTAACTCCATGAAATCACGCAATTCAGCAATTGCCGCATCTAATTTTTCAATCACCACAGGCGCGGGATCGGTCAGCCAGATTTTTCTCGCTTCCTCGCGATGATGACTGTCACGGGTATTAATGCGTAATTGGTTGACGACTTCAAAGGTGTTTTTGCACCAATCTTTGAGATTAATGAGGGTGTAAAATAATGGCGTGCCGTCGTCGCGTTCCATGCTGTTATGTTCGCGCATCCGGCGAGCATTGGTAAATACATCTGTGCTAATAATTTGATTTAATAGGCGTTTAAATTCTTTATCGGTCAATTGTACTTGGTTTAATGCTTGGAAATGCTGGCGAAAATTGTGCTCTAATGTGGCATTATCGCGGATGTCAGAGCGATAGCTGTATTTAAGCGTTTGTAATTTCTCGATAAGATGCGTTTCGATTTGTTGTTCGTTCATTTTTTGACTACGAGAAAGTTCTAATGTAGTGATTGAATGTAAGCGTTTAATTGTCTTTGTGCTTGAGATTATAGCAGTAATTAAGGTATTTTTGTCTGAATCAGAGATGAAATCCCCCCAGCCCCCTTTACAAAGGGGGAGTGATTGCAAAGTACAGAAATAGCTTATAATTCAAATATTTGAGCAAATGAAGCTGTTCACCCCCTTTACAAAAGGGGAGTAACTGCAAAGTATAGAAATAGCTTATAATTCAAATATTTGAGCAAATGAAGCTGTTCACCCCCTTTATCAAAGGGGGCTGGGGGGATTTCATCGGTTAGAAAAAGTCGAGCATGACGCAAGTTTTTTAATTTTCATAATTAACGTAACAGGAATAAACCCATGGGCAATAAAAAATCCTCGTCCCTTGTGCCTACGCTGCGCTTTCCTGAGTTTCGGGAGGCGGGGGTGTGGGATATTAAACTATTGGGAAGTATTGCTGAAAACTTAGATTATCGAAGAGTGCCAATAACAGAAAGTGATAGAGCTAAAGGACAAATTCCTTATTATGGTGCTTCTGGCATTATTGATTATGTCAAAGATTATACTTTTAATGAACGTTTCGATTATTCCATGTTCACTGCACAACACATAAGTGGTAAAATTCCCGCTTTCCCAAAAAATACCATCATAAGGACTACTCACCATGCAGCGTCATTTTCCTGCACGCCATCCCGCTATCAAAACACACAGAATACACCTCACCACAATTCGCATCGCTATTATCGTTCGTACCAAAGACCGCCCACAACTACTCACACGCTGTTTACGTAGCCTTGCCGAACAAAAAAGATGCCCTGATGAAGTAATTATCGTCAACGATGGTGGTCAACCTGTTGATCAAGTCATACACTTATTTAATACACTTAACATTCAACTTATTGATAATAAAAATAATTTAGGGCGTGCCGCAGCAGGGAATCAGGGCATAGCAGCCGCACAAAGTGATGTCATTGGTTTTTTAGATGATGACGATCGCTATTTATCCGATCATTTGCAACGTTTAGAAAAAGCATTGCAACATTTTGATACTAAAGTTGTTTATTCTGGTTGTTATTTAATTCAAAGAGATTTATTAGGGGATACTGTTGTTTTACAAGAAAAACCGATAGGACAATTTAATGACGCTTTCCAAGCAGAAAGATTACAATATGAAAACTATATCCCACTGATTAATTTACTTATTAATAGAGATTTATGGTTAAAAATCGGTGGTTTTGATGAATCCTTCAATTTATTTGAAGATTGGGACGTTTTATTGCGTTTATCACAACAAACACCTTTTTATCACATCAATCGCATGACCACCGAATACGCTGTTTGGGGTGCGCAACAAATTACACGTGCTTCAGAAAAACAACGGTGGATACAAGCATATCGCCAAATCTTAACCAAACATTTTGCAGTTTTACCAAGCCAAAAGCAACTAGACTATTTAGCACAATATTGGCATTTAAGCCAAGAACGACGCGGCAATGTTACAGAAAATCGTCAAGAAATCCAACAGTTACAAAGCAAATTGCTAGAAACGCAACACACATTAACACAATTTGAATCTTACAAACAACATTACGATAATCTGCAACAACATCATCAACAACTACAAGCCGAAAAAGACCGTCAACATCAAGAATGGCAACAACATTACGCACATTTAGAAACTGAATGGCAACAACGTTATGCGCGTTTAGAAACTGAATGGCAACAAAAAGTTACGCAATTACGAACAGAACAAGAACAGCAGTTATCACAAGTATATAGTGATCATCAAAAAGAAGTACAATTATGGCAAACTGAACTAAAAAAACAGAAAATTAACTGGCAAATTAATTCTTATAATAAAGAAACTGAATTATTACAACAGATTAATCGATTAGAAAAACAATATCAGCAACAACAAGCAGAAAGCTTACAACTCAAACAATTTATCCCAAATTTACAAGCGAGCTTACACGATTGTTCACGAAGAATAAGCTTAGGTTTAAACCAAGCGACAATGGAACGTATTTTAACTACGCAACCTCCTGTTTATACAAATATAATTAATGCTGATGCGATCCGTTTTAATTATCAACGTTTAGTTGATTGGTGTGAAGAAAAAAATCATCAACTCACTGTAATAAAACAACAATTTTATTCAGAAACTTTATCCAATTTACAAGATGAATTGATGTTATTACGCAAGCAATTACATCAAATTACCGAAAAAGCGGTTAAATCACGTTGGTTACATTATGGTGGTTATGTCAAATTACTTGATAAAATTAATCTAACCAGCGATAACTTATCCATTCAAATTAACAATTATCTTACCCAAATAGTACAACCCAAATCGGCTATTTATGAAACATTGCCTACACCGCGACAATTATCAGAATTTTACCCTAGTATTATCACTTTTTCTAAAAAGTCATCAGAATTGCAAATTATGCAACATACTGAGCAACGAGGTGATATTATTTTTCACTTGGGAATACACGATACATTGGTATTTACAGTCTATTGTTCTCATACTGATTTTTGCCGTATAGACATTGCAATGGCAACTTATGTACGGATTAATGCGTGCCATATTCGGGTTATTATTCGTGAAATGGGTAAAACTGAAATTTTGCGATTAATTCATTTCAGTGCAATGATTATATTAGATAATTTATTTCATCCGGTGACTTTTGAGCCATTAATCGATTCTGTAGGTAAAACTTATCAAATTGAAATAGATTCTCCAGACAGCAATGATCACAATGCCATAGCTATTTGGTGTCAATCGGCACTACTATTACCGCAACAATTAAAGCAAATTTCAATTGAACAAACAATATCAACTTTACCATCATGGTTACAAGAAAATATTGTAGAAATACCTTTAGCTAATTGTTTGATTTCAGAACAATCGTGTACACATTTATTTTTAATTTCTGGTGTTGATAGCTTATTAAGTTTATATCTCTTTTTAAATAAATTAGCCCACGCACTAAATCAAGTTTCTCGCCAAGCTAAAGTAGTGATTACTGGAAAAATAGACGAAACTATTAAAAATTATTGTCAACGGCACAAATTACTCACTTTTCCACAAACTGATTTTGCTCACTTATTGGCGCAATTACAACAGAATAACTTTGTTGAATCAATCGATTATACTTGGTTTTGTCATATTAATGCGATTCCTCAATTAAAAACAATTCAACAAGCAGAAGAAATATTCGATAATCAGGCTAATGCCGCATTATTAATGCCTTTACAGATTTTACCTAATGTGCAAATTGGGGCTGCTTATGCATTAATTGGCACTACTGGTGAATTACATCATTTTCCCGTTGAAATGCCAGCCAATCATCCTTATCATGGCTATCGTCGTATTATACAAGCAGCCAGTAATCATCTGATTATTTTGAAAAATCAAATTATTCAGCAAATTGATGTCGCTATTTTGTCTGATTATCAAACACCCTGTTATCAAGTAACTGAGTTAATTTGGCAATTACAAGCACAACAATTAATGAGTTTTTATGATTCAGCTTGTGCTTATCAAGTAGCACAACCGATTTATACTATTGATGAAAATACATGTGCACAAGATAGAAAACTGTTTTTTAATCATTGGCAATTGCAATTAGCACATCAAGCGGCTTTAAATGGTAGTTTTTTACTCAATCCTAAGCAATTACCAACCATTTTAATTGTTGATGCGACTTTGCCAACTTATGATGAAGATTCAGGTTCTTTGCGTATTTTTACAATTATGAAGTTATTGATACAATTAGGGTATAAAGTCAGCTTTTTTCCAGATAATCTCGATAGCTGTTTTAAATACCGTCACGCATTAGAGGCTTTAGGCATTGAAGTATTTCATGGACAATATACAATTGGGGATGCATTGAGTTATCGTATTTTTGATTTTGCAATGGTCTGTCGCGTTGATATTGGGCATCGTTATATTCCATTTATTCGTTTAATTAGCCCTAAAACTAAAATTTTCTATGATACCGTCGATATTCATTATATTCGTGAGTTTCGGCAGGCAGAAATTGAGGACAATCCACAGTTAGCTGAAAATGCGAAGGAAACCAAGCGTAAGGAGTTATCTAATTGTTTATTATCGGATTTGACTTTAACCGTCACTGAAGAGGATGGTAAGCATTTACAACAGGAATTGCCGCAGCTCTCTTTTGCCGTGTTGCCTAATGTTCACGAGTCTTACCCAATTGCGATGACTGATTTTGCGCAACGTGATGGCTTAGTATTTATCGGTAATTATAATCATCAACCTAATGAAGATGCTGTATTTTATTTTGTCGAACAGGTGTTACCTAAAATTCATTTACGTTTGCCTAAGGTGAAACTGTATTTGATTGGTAGCAATATGAAGGATAAAATGAAAAAGTTGGCAAGTGAATATATTCAAGTTATTGGTTGGGTTGATAAAGTTGAACCTGAATTTGAAAAACGACGGCTATTTATCTCTTATTTGCGTTATGGGGCTGGAATGAAAGGAAAGTTAGGGCAAGCGTTGTCGTTAGGTTTGCCTGTAGTAACGACTAATATTGGTGCAGAAGGTATGGGTTTAATTGAGGGTGAAACCGCTCTCATTGCCGATGAAGCCGAACAATTTGCACAGGCGGTTTGTTGTTTGTATGAAGATGAAATTTTGTGGCAAAAATTGGCACAGCAAGGGCGTGATTTTATTGAACAACGTTATGGGGAGACGGCTGTCAGCCGGCAATTAAAGCAGTTATTTTTCACTACATAATGAATTGAGTTAGAATATGTAGGGTGAGCAATGCGAAAAGCGTTACCCACCCATTAATTACACGCTATTGCTTAGGATAATTACCGATTTTTAATTCTGGGAAGTTGTGTTTTTGTTGCCCTTGATCAATGACTTCAATGCTCATTTGTTCTTGGGCTTTACCCCCAAATAGACTGCCAAATGTGCCTTTTGCAAGAAATCCTTCTGAATAAGTATAATTCACTACATATAATTGATCGCCATTTGGTAAAATTTCCGCCAAATTCATCGGTAAATGAAATGTTCCTTGATTTTGTTTGATCGTCACACTTTTAATCGGATATAAGCCAGTACGAACAATGGCTTTTATTTGAAATTCAGTATCTTGCATGTCAATTAATGCGGGATCAAAACCGGCAGCTAAAACTTGTGGTTGTCGTCGATGAATTCCAACTTGACGAATTGGTTCGATTTGTAAAACAGTTGGTAGTGTTGTCACTGTCGGATTTTGTCCAACTTCTAAATTAGGAAAACTGTGAAATTGTCCTGCTTGATCAATCGCTTGTATTTTTAATTGTCCGGGCGCATCGCCCAGTAGATAGTCATAGGTAACGACTGGAAAAATGCCTCTTTCAAAGGTGTAAACGGCTTCATAATGCTGATCGCCGTTGGCATAGGTCGCTACGTGTTGCATGACTAAACGAAAATCACTATTATTACGACTAACTTGCACCGTTTTTAGTGATTGATTACCGGGTCTGACAATTGCGAATAATTTGACATCGGTATCTAAAACATCAATTAATATCGGATCGAAGCCTGCCATGATCACTTGTGGACGGTCGCGACCTTTGCCGATGACGGGTATTTTAGCGGTTTCTCGATCAATGATTGCAATTGGAATGCTGTAAGAGGCACTTTGATGAATTAAATTTGAATACGCTTGTAATATCACGTTATACATGCCTTCTTGAGCAAAATTGTAGGTGGGATGGGTATCAGTAGAAATTTCTCCGTTACCAAATCGCCAAATGTAACGCAAGCTGTCATCGGCTAAACCTGTCACTGATTCGTTGGTAAAGAAAACACGTAAGGGCGTTTCTCCATACAGTGGTGTGGCACGAAACTTAGCAAAAGGCGGATTGACAGTTTTTGTAACTTTAACTAGTTGATTGCCGGTTATTTTTTGTTGTTGCGCATTGATTGCAGTCAGTGAGACTGTGTAATTGCCGGGCATGGCGTAAATATGTGACGCTGTGGCATTACTGGTCCCACTTTCTACTTTTCCATCACCAAAATTCCAAGTTAATAATGTTGGTTTAAAATTTTCTGGTAACCGTGCAACTAGCAGTGTTTGTAAGGGTTGAGTTATAGAAGATGAGGCTTCTATCGGACTATTGACTGTTGTTGCGTTACTGGCTTTGTTGACACTTAGATTATAATTGCCTAAGCGGTTGTCATTAAAACTGCTGGCTTCAATCAGTAATGGATTGTTATTTAAGGGAATATAATGTAAGCGCGCATGATTGCCACCACCGCTGTTATCGTCTTCACGTAATAACCGATTATATTGGTCGTAAAGATATAAATAGCTATCAAATTCAGATGATTGCATATCAATAATTAATTCTTCGCCTACGGTGACAGTGTTAATAATGTAACGGTCAGCATAGGCATTATAACGTGTAAGTGATTTTTGATCCGAAGAAGCTAATTCATTGGTTATATTATTAGAAATAGGTAAAATCACTGCGTTGTCGGTGGCTGCAATCGTTAATTCTTCACTATGGGCGCGCCAAAGATCATGGTCGTCTTTCAAAGTTAAGGTAACGCTATAGTGTCCAGCTTGTTGATAACTATGTGAAACTACTGCTTCTTTGCTGCAAAATCGATCTGTTCCATCACCAAATTGCCAACATCGTTGTGTGATTTCGCCATCAATATCACGACTAAAATCGCTAAAAGTCACTGTTGCAGGTGCAGTGAGTTGATTCATTGTGATTTCAAAGGGATAGGCTTCTGGGGCAAAATTGGTCGCACCTTCTGTGATTTTGATACTGTATTGACCGTATTCATTGGGATTATGTGCAGTGGCTTCGATGTAGTAAGTGCCGCTGGTTTCTGGAGTGAAACTGAACGCTGCATTTTTAGTTTCGATGCTGCTGTCGTCATTGCTAGCAGCGATAAGTTTGCCGGCAACATCTGCAAAAAGATATAGATAAGCATTAAAAAACGCAGAAAGTTGTAAAGTGACTGTTTTTCCTGCTTCTAAATTAATTGCATAAGCGTCAGCCGTTGTGATTGCGCGGACGTGGGAAAATTTATCTTCGTTAGTTAATGTGCCGATGCGGGTTTCATTGAAATTTAAAAACGGTACTTGGGTAAAATCGGTAGTGGCAATCGGATTAGCGGCTTTAAAATTAATAATTTGTGTAATGGCGATTGTGCCCAAACTTTCATATAAAGCAGTGGCATTATTGAAGATAAAATTGGCGGTTTCATAAGCGGATTTAGTATCAGCAGTTTGCGCGACAAAATAGATGAGACGTACCGTTGATTGTGGTGGAACCGTGATATCCGGATAGGTCCAACTGAGTTGTGAGCCATTGATTTGATGAATAGCTTTTATTGAGTTACCAACTTGTGAGTGATAATGTAGTAAAGTTGGGGTATTAGTTTGAGTATTTTCTTTGGTAATCAAGAAGGTACTCTGATTATCAATTATCGTATTATTACTCGAACTTAAGGTGCTAAAAATTTCTACACTGGCGGTTTGTGCTACATCGGTCGGATTGTGCAAAATTTCCATAAAACGGGCGAAGTTGTTAGTTTTTGGTACATAAATGCGCCGTTCAATTTCTAAGCCGCTGTTTGGTTCGGTAAATACTGTGCTGAGACTTTGGCGACCACCGACCGATAATCCAGTGACTTTGCCAATATAGTTGGTTTTATTTACGCGCAAACGATACATTGTCTGATAGGCATTGCTTAAGGCACAGTCTTGCCCAATGTTGTAGATAAAGCTTTTGCCATCAACGAATTGTAAGGCTGAACAAGGTAGTGAATTTAGTGATAGGACTAAACCACAATACCATAAGAACTTGGACATGATAGGTCTCCATAGGATAAACGATGTATTTTACAGCACGTTAGTTTGATTTTGGATATATTTGGTTTAGTGTCTATGGAGTTCGCAGATCAAAGGATCGGTTGGGATGCTAATTATTTTAAAATATTGTTTTTTTGCAAGCTTACGAGCTAATCACCCATTAATCTCATCTTTTTAAGTTTTATCCAACAGTCGTTTGAGTGTATAATGATATCTATCTTCCTCATCACTTTACTTTACAATTTATGCAATTAGTGATTTTAGATCGAGATGGTGTCATCAATTACGATTCCGACGAATACATTAAATCTGCGGATGAATGGAAACCGATTCTTGGCAGTTTAGAAGCTATTGCGCGTTTAAATCAAGGCGGTTATCGTGTAGTACTTGCCACCAACCAATCGGGATTAGCACGCGGTTTATTTACGCCGGACGATTTACACCAAATTCATAGTAAAATGCTTAAACAACTCGCTGAAGTTGGTGGCAATATTGAAGCAATTTTTTTCTGTCCACACAGTCAAAAAGACGGCTGTCAGTGCCGAAAACCGCGCCCCGGCTTATTGCTAGACATTGCGAATCGACTGGGCACTTCGCTTGCTAATGTCATTTCAATTGGAGATTCACTACGAGATTTACAAGCCACCATTGCTGCAGGTGCCAAACCTATATTAGTATTAACTGGAAATGGAAAACGTACATTAAATCAACTAGAAGCATTTGAAGATGTACCCATTTTTGATAATTTAGCGGCTGTTGCAGATCATTTACTACAAAGTGACGAAAATGACAAAGATTAACTTATTCGTGCGCTCCTCATTATTTTCACTGGGTCTGATTGTTTCGCTACTTATTTTCACTACCCTGACTTTGCCATTCAAACTTATTTTACCTTATCCGCGCTACTATTATTTAATGTCGAATTGGGGAAAATTTGTTGTCTGGTGGTTGAAAATAACTTGCCGTATTAACTATAAAATTCATGGACTTGAAAACATACCCAAACAAACTGTTGTTGTTTTATGTAAACATCAATCGGCTTGGGAAACATTCGCCTTACAGATTTTCTTTCCTGTGCAAGCTTGGGTTTTAAAAAGAGAATTATTATGGATACCTTTCTTCGGTTGGGCATTAGCTTCAATGAAACCCATTGCTATCGATCGTGACCAACCGCGAAAAGCACTACAAAAACTCATAAAATTAGGTCAACAACGATTAGCCCAAAACATTTGGGTAGTTATTTTCCCTGAAGGCACGCGGGTTGCACCCGGAGAAAAAAAACCTTATGCAGTCAGTGGTGCATTGTTGGCAACCAAAGCAAACTGTCCGGTGTTGCCCGTTGCGCATAATGCCGGAAATTTTTGGCCCAAACGCGGTTTTATTAAATACCCGGGTATAATTCAAATTAGCATTGGTCAACTTATTGATGTAAATGATAAAAAAGCAAACGAAATTAATAAAATTGCTGAAACATGGATAGAAAACGAGATTGTGCGTTTTGAGCAACAAAATTTCACCTAATATTAACCTAACATTATCTAAATTACTTTATGAATGAACATAATATTTTATTTACCAATCAAGAATATTTGCCACATAAAAATTACTGGCAAGAACAATTAAAAGAACTGACTCATCATTTTTCTATCAAAATACCTAAAGATAATAGAAAAACTGATCAAAAGCGCGAAAATATTACTTTTCCCCTCAACCAGACTCAACAAGCCATTGTTTCTAAACTCACTCAAGGTAGATCATTAGAAACATTTATCATCTTATTATCTGCCTATACGATATTACTAGCCAAATATGCGGGTCACTCTCAATGCATCATCGATACGCCCTTGTTAAAACGAGATAATTTGACTACTGCACAGACTGATACAGTCACTTTAGTCACTTCACTTAATTTTGAAAATACCATTAAAGAACTCATTGTACAGATTAACCAAATTGTTACTCAAAGCTATAAATATCAAAACTTTCCTATCCAACTAGCGGCTACCCAATTAACAGAAAGATTGCCTTTTACTCAATTTTTTGCCTATTTCAGTGAAATTCATGCCCAATTACCTATTTTAGATGCTTACGATTTAGTGATTGCGTTTGATCACTCAGTGTTGACAATCTCCTATAATTCAATCTTATTTTCTGTTGATTTTATAACAAATTTTGCCAATCATTATCAAAATATTTTAGCTAACTTTGCAAATATTAATGTAAGTCTTAAAAATATTACTTTGTTGGATGAAACGGAAAGGCAACAAGTATTATTTCATCTAAATGCGACCCAAACCCATTATCCTGTAGATAAAAATATTAGCCAACTTTTTGAAGAACAAGTAAAAATTACTCCAAATGCTACAGCGATTGTTTTTGAAAATACCACTTTGACTTATCAAGCACTCAATGAAAAAGCCAATCAGTTGGCACATTATTTACGTGCGCATTATCAAATACAACTAAATGATTTTATAGCAATTATTTTAGATCGTTCTGAATATATAATCATTGCGATTTTGGCAATTTTGAAATCGGGTGGTGCTTATTTACCAATTGAACCTGATGCACCAAAAGCAAGAATACAATTGATGTTGGATGAATGTCATATTTCGACGATTTTAACGAGTAGCCAGTATGCGGGTAAATTTAAACAAACGATTGATTTGCCAAAATTATTATCTAGTTTGACTGAAGAAAATAACCAAAATTTACCTTCGTTGAACCAATCCACTGATTTAGCCTACATCATGTATACTTCAGGTTCAACAGGCAAGCCTAAAGGTGTGTTAATCCAACAAAAAAGCGTGATAAGACTGGTCAAAAACACCAATTACACCGCGATTAAACCAAGCGACCGTTTATTGCAATTATCAAACTATGCCTTTGATGGTTCTATTTATGATATTTTTGCTGCGTTGTTAAATGGCGCAAGTTTGTATTTATTTCCTAAAGAGTTATTGTTATCAATAGAAAATTTATGTCATTTTATTATTAATCATCAAATTAACATTACTTTTATCACAACTGCCCTATTTAATAAAGTTATCGATATTAACCCAAGTGTGATCAGTCAATTTGACAAAATTTATTTTGGAGGACAAGAAGCTTCCTTAAAACATGTGAAGATTGCACTACAATATCGTAAAAATCCCGATTCTATCGTTCATGTTTATGGTCCTACCGAAAATACCACGTTTTCTACCTACTACGTCATCGATACCATAGAGGAAAATGACAGCACTATTCCCATTGGTACGCCTATAAGTAATAGTCAAGTCTATGTTTTGGACGAACAATTAAATCTTTTACCTATTGGGATAGAAGGTGAAATTTATGTCAGTGGTGATGGAATTGCACGTGGTTATCTAAATAATACAAAATTGACAGAAGAACGCTTTTTAAATCATCCATTTATACAAAATGAAAAACTGTATAAAACTGGAGATATTGGGGTTTGGTTAGCCAGTGGACAAATTGATTTTCGTGGTCGTCGAGATGAGCAAGTTAAAATTCGTGGTTTTCGTGTGGAATTAGGTGAGATTGAAAATGTATTATTAACTCATCCAAATATTCGTCAAGCATTTGTTATGGCAAGACAATTAGAGGATGGAAATAGAGAATTAGTAGCTTATATCGTGGGTCAAGTGAATATTATAGAAATCAGGGCATATTTAGCAAATAATTTATCCGATTATATGATTCCTGCGCATTTTGTATCATTGGATAGTTTACCTTTGAATTTAAACGGAAAAGTGGATAAGCAGGCATTACCCGCGCCAGAATCTGCCAGTTTGATTTTGGGAACAACTTATGTTGCGCCACGTACTGAAATTGAACAACATTTGGCTGCTGTTTGGCAAAAAGTATTGGATAAGCAAGAAATTGGTATTTATGATAATTATTTTGCTTTGGGAGGAGATTCCATTAAAGCAATCCAAATTGCTTCGCGTTTACATCAAGAAAATCTAAAAGTTGAAGTAAAAGATATATTTTTGTACCAAACTATTGCTGAATTAGCTGAACAAGTGGGTACGGTAAAAAATGTGATTAATCAATCAGATATCAGTGGTATTATTCCTTTAACTGCGGTACAAGCTTGGTTGTTTGAGCATTATTTATTAGAACAGTGTGCGCATTTTAATCAATCAATTTTGACGAAAATTATTCAACGATTACAAAGTGATGCGTTAAAACAAGCATTAGCTAAATTGCAACAACATCATGATGCTTTGAGAATGCGTTATTATCGCGATAAAGATCAAGTTATCCAAGAAAATGCGGATGTTAATTGTCCTGTACATTTAGAAGTAATTGATTTACGTGGACAAATGGAAGCGATGTCTCATTTACAGCAACATGCTGATAGGTTGCAAAGTAGTTTTCATTTGTCCGTTGCGCCTTTGATAAAAACGGCGTTATATCAATTAGATGACGCTGATTATTTGTTAATTATTGTACATCATTTGGTGATTGATGGCGTGTCATGGCGGATTTTATTGGAAGATTTACAGTTGCTTTATCAACAAGTTTTGCAAGGTCAAACCTTGTGTTTACCGACTAAAACAGATGCTTTTCAAACTTGGGCGTATCGTATGCACGAATATGCAAAAAGCAAAACATTACTTTCTGAATTTGATTATTGGTATATACTTGAAAATAAAGAAATTAAATCATTGATTTGTGATAATGAATCTGCTTTAAATTTAGAAAAAGACTTAAAACAAGCTACTTTTGCTTTAACTAATCAAGAAACCATTGATTTGCTCACTAAGGTGAATGAGGTTTATCGTACAGAAATTAATGATATTTTACTGACGGCGTTGGCGATCAGCTTGTATCGTTGGTCAGGTTCAGCTCAAACTTTATTGAGTTTGGAAGGGCATGGGCGTGAAGCAATTGTGGATAATATCGATGTGGGTAGAACGGTGGGTTGGTTTACTAGTATTTATCCGGTGTTGTTGGATTTAGCTGTAGAAAATGAGATCGGTTATCAGATTAAAAGTATTAAAGAAACGCTGCGAAAAGTGCCTAATAAGGGCGTTGGTTATGGTATTTTGCGTTATCTAACACCTAAAAACTTATTATCTGTTCCATTGACTGTGACTCCACAAATGAGTTTTAATTATTTAGGTCAATTTGAGGAAAATCAAGGTGATTGGGTTTTGTTAACCGAAGGCAAAGGGCATGAAATTAGTCATGAATGGCAGTGGTTGAATAAGTTAGATTTTGTGTGTTATGTCGTCGCACAGCAATTACATGTAGTGATTCACTATAATAGTTGTTCATTCAATTTAGAAACTATCACGCGTTTATCTTCGTTGTATCATCAGGCATTACAGGATGTAATTGTGCATTGTTTGAATGCTGATGACGCAAGTCTAACGCCTAGTGATATTGATTATGAAGGTTTGGAAATTGATGAGTTGGATGAGATGTTAGCAGGACTAGAACAGACGTTTCGTGATCATTCATGAAAGCGCACCAATTGTGAGTATGATGCGCTTTTTGTTTATACGGTAGGCGTAGTTTTAGTATTGTTTTTTTTATGTGGTCTACGTCTTCTACGTACGATTTTCTTGGGTTCAGAGGTTTCAGGCGTTGGCGTTTCTTCAATGGATGCATCTTGTCCCATTTGTACCCGTGTCCAAAATTTGATCCAAGTTTCTAACGGTTCCCCTGAATTGGCACGCAAGATTAGAAAATCGTAACTTGCTCGAAAACGCGGATGTTGTACTAGTCCCACGTTGCGTTTACTTTTGCTTTTGCGACGGGTTAATCGAAGTTGTAGTACCCAAATCTCTTGCATTAAAGTGATGATGCGTCTCGGAATTGCGACGCGCTTATTTTGTTCGGTCCACACGCGTTGACTGCAATGAAATAATAAAGCTTGTTCATTGGCATTTTCTTCTCGCTCTTTTTCAAACAGCCGCATGATTGGGTGCCATAAGAATGCTGCAAATAGAAAAGCGGGTAAGACAGATTGCCCTTTGGCAAATCGTTCATCTGTATTTTGCATGGCTTTTTCGATGAAGGTTAATGCAATTGGATTTTCTATAAACGATTGTTCTGTCAGTGGAAATAATTGACCAAATAGTTGGTGTTGACGCAATTGTTGGAGTGATTGAACTGCGTGACCGGTCAAAAATAATTTGAGCATTTCTTCGTATAAACGTGAGGTATTGACGTTATCTAGTAGGTGACTAAATTGTTGAATCGGTGCAGCAGTTGCGGGATCGAGTTGAAAGTTCAATTTTGCTACAAAACGTAATGCACGCAGCATTCGCACTGGGTCTTCTTGATAGCGTAATAAGGGGTCTCCGATTAAACGCACAATGCCTAAACGTAAGTCTTCGATTCCATTTGCATAACCAATGACAGAAAAATCACTGATGTCATAGTAAAGTGCGTTGATGGTAAAATCGCGTCGCCATGCATCTTCTTCTAAAGTAGTGCCGTAAACGTTATCACGCACAATACAACCGTCTTTGATCACCCGATCTCCTACTTCTTGCATTTCATGCGCGCGAAAAGTGGCAACTTCAATCAGGTCTCTGCCAATATGTACATGGGCTAATACAAAACGTCTACCGATAAGATGGCAATAGTGGAATAAATTTTTGACTTGTTCGGGGCGCGCATTGGTCACAATATCGAAGTCTTTGGGCAGTTGTCCCAATAAAACATCACGCACACCACCACCGACTAAATACGCCTGATAACCTGCACGATGAAGTTCATAAAGCACTTTTAGCGCAGATTTGCTAATCAGTTGACGAGACAATATATGTTCTGAGCGTCGAATCCGTTGTGGTGGCAGAGAATGTTTGATCTTTTCTATCGGTGCAGATTGTGGTTCTGCAATGTTTTTGGGATTATTGAATATATTTTTTATGCTTGCAATTAAACGCTTGTAAGCTGCCATCATCGCAATCCTTGACGAATTTGTGTTTATTATAATGTATCTAAGAGATTGGTGTTAATTTATTTATATCAATTGGAAACACCGCTAAAATATTGTTGACCATAATTTGCCACGTCAATATCTTTTAATTTAAAGGTAATGCCGAATTTTTGTTCTGATTTATTCTGTTCTGCACGCACGCCTTGACTAAAATCGACACTGACAAAAGTCGGTTCGCTGGCTAAAATCTCAACTAAGTTAGAGGGTGTTGGGCTATAACCTTCTATTTCTACTACGCCATTTTCTATTTTAAAATTGGAAATCCAGCTGTCTTTGGGGATTAAACTTTCTAATTTAGTCAGAACAGCTAATACATTCTGATTGGGAAAGTTTTTAATCGGCGCAATGGCTTCTTCAATATTTACTGCATCTATTTGTAATTCACTGACATCACGTGTGTCTGCACGCAGTTTCGCCAGTCGTTTTTGCAAGGCATGTTCATAATGAATAACAGCACCAATTGCAACGATGAGCGCTAACATGACTAAAGTAGCGGCGATTGCTAAGAATCGACGTTTTTTTCGTTGTGCTATCTGGGCTAAATGGGCAATTGCTGCATTAGAAACAAAGGCATAGCCATAAACATTAGGACAAGGCATGGGTAATTTTTCCCAATCTGCTGATTTGTCTTTGTGTATTTCTGGAAATTTAGCACTGGTAGTGGTAATAATCTCTTCTAATTGTTGATGAAAACTGGTTTCTTCACAGTCAATTTTTGAATAGTATAACCATTTTTGTATAATTTCATCTGTCCAAATTACGATCGTGACAGCGGTTTCATCTTCATCATAAATATAAACTGGACGCGTTTTGGGTGGAACAGCCACTAGGGGACGCGGCAAAATACAAGCTAGAAACAAGCCTACTTTATTAAACGCGCGATAAAGTTCATCTGCCCGTTTACTCGACATCCATAAAGCAACTGTCATACCATCAGTTTCTTGTGGTTGTACAGCTAATAAAAGCGGTTCATTGGTGCCTGGAAGTAATGTAGGTAGCTGTAAACTAACCACATTTTTTATATTTTGGGCAGCGATTGCGGGCAATTGTATACTCGTCATCACAAATTCACTGCTGGGTAAGGCAAGAGAAATACGCTGCTGATTATCAGTATTAGGCAGTAAACGACGTGCGGCTTCAGCCAATTCAGTCGGATTGGGTTCTAAGACAGATTCATCTTGTAAAGCCACTAAATGTTGTCGTTCTGTATGTAGCAGAATATTGCCATAAACAATCAAACAAATATCACAACGCGGTATATTTTTAGTTGAGCGATGTAATTTAGGAAACTTAATTTTCATGCATTATACTTAATAGCGAGCTAATCATTCTAAAGCAAATAATCTATAATTATTAATATATTGAAATCGAACTGACTCATTTTGCAATAATATTGTCACTAATCATACCAAATTTTAACCTAGAATTCCTAAAATTTTTGACTTTATTGAGATTAATGTGATTCAGATGAGATAATTTTGGGGTGTAACAAGGGATAGCCCTTGCTACAGGAGAAAGGTTAATCGATTCGATAATTGGGTGCTTCTTTAGTGATTAAGACGTCATGCACGTGACTTTCACGCATACCCGCTAAACTCACACGGACAAATTCTGGTTTCACGCGCATTTCGTCTAGAGTATGACAACCTGTATAACCCATGCTAGCGCGCACACCGCCTAAAAGTTGATGAATGACGCTAGATAAACTGCCTTTATAGGGGACGCGCCCTTCAATGCCTTCTGGTACTAATTTCTTAGCATCGACATCACCTTGAAAATAACGATCACTAGAACCTTGTGTTTGAGACATTGCACCTAATGAACCCATGCCGCGGTAGGATTTATAAGATCGACCTTGATAGAGTTCTACTTCGCCTGGCGCTTCTTCTGTACCAGCAAATAAGCTACCGATCATGACAGAATGGGCACCGGCTGCAATCGCTTTAGCAATATCTCCTGAATAACGAATACCGCCATCGGCAATCACTGGAATATCTGATTCTTTCAACGCTTCTGCAATATTGCTAATCGCTGTAATTTGTGGCACACCCACGCCGGCAATAATACGTGTGGTACAGATGGAGCCAGGTCCAATACCGACTTTCACTGCATCAACGCCCGCTTCAACTAAGGCAAGTGCAGCATCAGCCGTTGCAATATTTCCACCGATTACTTGGATATCAGGATAGTGATGTTTGATCCAGCGTACGCGGTCTAATACACCTTGTGAATGTCCGTGTGCTGTATCGACTACAATGACGTCAACACCGGCTTTTACTAAACCTTCAACACGCACATCGGTGTCTTCGCTGGTGCCAACGGCTGCACCCACACGCAAACGCCCTTGCTCGTCTTTACAGGCATAGGGATGTTCTGTGGCTTTTTGAATATCTTTAACTGTGATCATGCCAGTTAGTTGAAAATTATCGTTAACAACTAATATTTTCTCAATGCGATTAGTGCGTAGTAAATCCAAGATTTCTTGGCGACTGGCATCTTCTTTGACCGTAATCAAACGTTCTTTTGTTGTCATAATGCTGGAAACAGGATTATCGTAATGGTTTTCAAAACGTAAATCCCGACTTGTCACAAGTCCTACGAGTAAACCGTGATTATCAACCACAGGAACACCAGAAATATCATGTGCTTGGGTTAATCGCAATACTTCACCGATAGTAGTTTCTGGGGAAGTCGTAATGGGGTCAATGATAATACCACTTTCAAATTTTTTCACCGCTCGTACTTGTTTAGCTTGTTCTTCAAAAGTCATATTTTTATGGATAATTCCAATACCACCTTCTTGCGCAATGGTAATTGCCAGTCGCCATTCTGTGACTGTATCCATTGCAGCCGAAAGTAGGGGAATATTAAGCTTAATTGTACGTGTGAGCTTAGTAATGAGCTGTACTTGCTTGGGTAATACCGTCGAGTAAGCGGGTAGAAGCAAAACGTCATCGAAAGTGAGGGCTTCTTGAATAATACGCATGATAAACACCATCATTAATTTGGAAGTGAATAATCCTAGCTAGTTTACACTATTTTGCTCACTTCTGTCACAGAAACGTAAAGACGGCTAGGGCAAACGCATTAAAATTTCAGAGACCGTGGGTCCAATGCCATTAAGTTAAGCGTTTCCCTCCCTTTTTTAAAGGGGGCAGGGGGATTTAAGTAATTGAAATATAAAAAATCCCCCTCAATCCCCCTTTGGCAAAGGGGGAAGCGAAATTTCCTTAACTTAATGTTATTGAGTCCATAAATCCATGAATTCATTTACAGTAGTACTTTCTAACGTCGCTTGGTTTGCGCAAATTGCCAAAATCTTAGTTGATTGTTTGGGTGATAAACGGGTTGCTAAATTGCGTTCAAATTTTGCCTTTAACACCGGAATTCCCTCTGCACGACGGCGACGATGTCCAATGGGATATTCCACAACGATTTTATCAGTTTTGCTACCGTTTTTGAAAAATACCTGTACTGAATTACCAATTGACCGTTTATTAGCGTCTAAATAATCTACAGTAAATTGTTTATTTTCAATAACTTCCATCTTGTTACGCAACTCATCAATCAAGGGATTAGCTGCAACATTATCTTCATAATCTTCAGCCGTTAAATTGCCCTTGATTAAAGGCACCGCCACCATGTATTGAATACAATGATCGCGATCAGCCGGATTATTCAATGGTCCGGTTTTATCAATAATACGCACGCCAGATTCTTGCGTTTCGATGATAATTTTTTCAATTTGATCAAATTTACCAACGACTTGCGGATGTAATGTCACTGCGGCTTCACAAGCAGTTTGTGAATGAAATTCGGCTGGAAAAGAGATTTTGAATAAGATATTTTCCATGACATAAGTGGCGTAATTTTGTGTAAATTTTAACGCATTGCCTTTGAATATCACATCGTTGAATCCCCAAGTTTTTACAGTCAAAGCAGAGGGATAGCCCATTTCGCCGCGCAATACCATGAGTGCTAAACGTACACCACGACTGGTGGCATCTCCAGCTGCCCAACTTTTGCGAGAACCGGTATTAGGTGCATGGCGGTAAGTCCGTAAAGAGCTGCCGTCAATCCATGCGTGCGAAACGGCATCAATGACTTCTTGACGGGTACCGCCCAACATTTTAGTGACCACAGCAGTTGTGGCAATACGCACTAACATGACATGATCTAAACCTACGCGATTAAAACCATTTTCTAATGCGATAACACCTTGAATTTCATGCGCTTTGATCATGGCTTCTAAGACTTGTTTCATCATCAAAGGCGGTTTGCCAATAACAACGGCTTGGCGACTCAAATAATCGGCAACGGCTAAAATACCGCCCAAGTTGTCGGATGGATGTCCCCATTCTGCAGCTAACCACGTGTCGTTGAAATCTAACCAACGAATCATGGCACCAATGTTAAATGCGGCTTGTACGGGGTCTAATTCATAGGAAGTGCCGGGGACTTTTACCCCATTTACCATAGACGCACCGGGCACAACTGGACCTAATACTTTGGTACATGCCGGATAATTGAGTGCTAATAATCCACAACCCAAGGTATCCATGAGGCAGTAACGCGCGGTTTCCATCGCTTCATCACTTTGAGTGACATCATAATTCATAATATAATCAGCGATATCGACTAAAACTTGATCGGGCTCAGGTCGTTTAGTATCGCGAATATCGTGAGATGACATAATTGAAGTTCCTTAAAAATTAATTAATCAACGTGTAGTGCCTAAAGATTTAAAATGTTCATCAGCCAAACCTACTAATAAATAATTACCGGCTGCATCAAATTTGAATTCACCATATTTTGCTTGGCTATAGAGTTCTGCTTGCCCTTCTTGAAAAAAGAACGCATTGGGCGTAATAATCACATCTTCACCATGTGCCGTGTAACGTAGTAATTTTTCTTGGGCAGCCAACGGTTCTTGTTGATGAAATCGCTCAAAATGGGCTACATGATTTGCATCTGTCGTCACTACCATATAACCTTTTTGTGTGGCTTGATTAATGTCAGTTGCGGGTATGTTATCTTCAAGCGCGTAACGTAATGCCATATAATCCCCTTGCATCAGTGAACGTGGATCAACGGGTGCGAGTTCTAATAAGACAATTTCGCCTCGATTGATGATGCGTTCTTTTTGTAATATTGCATAATTTAAAACAGTTAACACGATGATTGAGAAAGAAATAAATAGCAATTTTTGCATGTTATTCTCCTATTTGATGCCATTGACGAAATTTTAGGTAAAAATAGCCCATTAATAAAATAATGCCGCTGGCAATCAAGATGGCTGATTTGTTCATTAATGTTAATTCTAAGTCGTAGTAGTAAAAAAATAAAAATACGGGCAACAATAGGATACCTGATGCGGTAATTAGGCGATCAAATTTGGCATAACCTAGAATTAACAATAGGATAGATAAGACGATACCCGTAGATGAAACGATTCCTAAGGCTATAACACCTAACAAAGCAACAATAAATGGTTCTTGCCATAATTTATTGGTATTACCCGCTATCCAAACAATGAGCAGTATTAATGCAAAAGTCAGTATCATTTTGATAACATTGAAATCTATTTCGAAATATTGTAATAGTCTACCGCCTTCGGGTATCACCGTCCATAAAATCACTTGGGTATAAATCGCGGAGATAGTGGCGTAATTCAATGGTTCTAATGCTTTTGTAACTTTTTTGTGAGTACAAAGAATGGCTGCCACAATGATTTGTAACAGAAAAAAAGCTTCTAACCAGATATTTTGCCAAGCAACATCGTTGTCATAACTTATTAAAATACTAGCGAAAATTGCCATAAGCGAGCTGAAACTGGATAACGTGCGATCAAAAGCAACTGGATAGATTGGATAAATCAAAATAGTTATAAATAGAATTGCACCAGTGATAAGCCATTGTATATCAACAACAAATTCCTCAAAAAAGATAAAGCAACCGATCACAAAAGCAATTTTTCCAGCTGCCATAAAGCTGAACGAAGTTTGTGATAAGAAGTTGAAAATTAAATTGTTTTCATCTTGAGTCTGCACTGATTGATGTATGAAAATGGCGGCACCTATAAAGATAAGTCCCCAAAATAACAGCGATTTTTCTTGTTCAATGAGACCAATGGCAAATAGAAATCCAATGAAAAATAGAGAGAAGAAAAAACTGCCTAATCCTACAAGTACTTGTAAATAAATAGGTATTTTAGTGAAAGTGGTAGATAATTGTTCTATTTGTGGTACTGTATCACTACTAATTAAGCGATTTTGTTGCAATTTTTCAAGCAGTTGTTGGGTAGAAATATGAGTTGATTTTTCGCTAAACATGATTATTCTCCACTAGTTGCGCTATTTTTCTTAAAGTGGTCACAGCTAATGTGAATAAAATCAGAGAAAACGCGCTCATACCAAAAAACATTAATGAACCGTTCATTATTTTAATTGATAGTCTAAATGCCAAAAATTCTAATAATACACAAATAGCAATAATAACGGCAGAAAGTGCTTGTAAATCAGGTTGTTGATAACGATAATAATAGAAAAAAGCTAAATAAATGATGCAGCACAGTAACGATCCGATTAAGGTGGCTTGTGTGGATGAAAAGTGACCCATTAAGTCAATTGGAGCGATAATCAGAAAAAATACAACGGCTAATATCAATAAAGTGCGCGTCCAATTGGCTTGTAACCAAATTAAACCTTGCAAATAACCGTATTCTCTGGCGATTAAGAAAGCAAGATTGATTATGCCCAAAATGGGAAAAATTAACATTTCCCATTCATGTGTGGGATAAACGACTTGCGTCCAATAAAATCCAACGGCAATTTGAATAATAACTGCCCAAATTATCCATAATGCGGCAAAATTGCTGATAATAACCCAAATTGAGATTAATATTGCCCACATCATGAACAATTGGTATACATCGGCACCAGATTGGTAGATTTGTCCAAATACCGCTAAAAATACGCCAATCAATACTGCTGCTGAAGTGAGTAGAATTTTGCCAAGTAATTGTTGTAAAGTGAAAAAGTAAGTTGCGACTAAACAGATGATAATGCCGGCTTCTATAGCGGAAAATTTCATCCAAGTCGTTAATTGTGTCCAGTTGAAAGCGAAAAAGTAAATAATGCCGGATAAAATTAAACTTGCACCGATCATGAGTAGAAAACGTGAAATCCATTCTATCCAATTTCGTTGTGGATAAAGTAAATTCAAAGCAAATTCGCGGGCTTGATTGGTTAATAAATTTTCTGCGTAAAACGTTTCAATTTGTGCGCGCGTGACGCTGTTTAAATTCGCTTTTAATTCAATAGGTTCTATATCCATTTTGGTCTCCATGAGGGTAGAGTAACATGAGAGTCAGCCTTAGTTTAGAACGATTTGATTATAGCATTCAATTTGCAATGTTGGCTAAAACTTCAGCAACCGTCAAAAATGAACCAAATACCACAATACGATCAGTGGGTTGAGCATGTGCCAATGCATCGGTATATGCTTGAATAATAGAGGAATAAGTATGAGTAGTTGTTACTTGTAGCGTTTGTAGGCAAGTTTGTAAATCTTCTGCACTCGCTGTATTATTGCTAGATAAATTACCGATATACCACTGATCTATCACTGATTTTATCGTTGCTAACATTGAATTGATGTCTTTGTGTTTCAAAATACCGATCACTGCAATCGTTTTGCCTTGACAGGGTTGTTGTTGTAATAGTTGTTTTAGCACGGCAACACCAGAAGGATTGTGTGCAACATCAAGAATTTGCGTTATTTCTCCGGGTATAATTTGAAAACGCCCTAAAATTTTCGCCCGCGTTAACCCCGTTGCAATGGCAGTCTGTGATATAGTAAGTCGTGGGGATAGTAGGTGCGCAGCCATAATGGCACCGGCGGCATTGTTGAACTGATGCTCACCCAATAAGTTCGGCAAGGGTAATTGCGTGAAAGTAACAGCTTGTTGTGTGGTTAATGTCCAACTATCATCTTGTTTTATATAGCTAAAATCTTGATTTATACAATATAATTGTGTTTGTAATTGTTGGGCTTTAGCAATAATTGTGTAGGGCGGATTAGAATCACTACATATTGCTGGACGTTGTGGACGAAAAATGCCTGCTTTTTCTAAACCAATTTTTTCTCGATCAGTACCCAAAAAATCAGTATGATCCAAATCAATTTGCGTGATTAAAGCAATATCTGCATCAATGATATTCACTGCGTCTAAACGTCCACCTAAACCCACTTCCAAAATTGCAATATCAATGGGATTGTGTTGAAAAAGCCATAAAGCAGCTAGGGTGAAAAATTCAAAAAATGTGAGCGTGATATCGCCGCGAGTTTCCTCAATTAGATTAAAAATATCACACAGTTGCGTATCGGTGACTTCTTCACCTGCTAAACGAATTCTTTCGGTAAAGCGCAATAAATGTGGTGAAGTATAACAACCCACGCGATAACCAGCAGCGGTAAAAATTGCTTCTAAAAAAGCTACGCTTGAGCCTTTGCCATTGGTACCCGCCACAGTGATAACGGGAATTTTTGGGCTTAATAAATCAAGACGTTGTGCGACTGCTTGACAACGCGTTAATCCCAAATTAATTTTATCAGGATGTACCGCAGCATGTTGATCAAGCCAAGTTTGAAGAGTTGAAAAGTGCATAAAATTAATCGATTATCGAAATGACCCAATATATGTTAAAACGTTATTTTTATTTGTGGATGACTATTTTACTACTTTTGTTAGCTGTCATCGCGTTTCTTTCGATTCAACAAGGTACAATTTCACTGACTTTCGCCCAAGTTATCGCTATTTTCGCGCATTTAATGGGTATTGAAACTAACACGCCTTTTACAACTTTGCAACAAGCGATAGTGATAGAAATTCGTTTGCCACGTACAGTATTAGGGATTTTAGTTGGTAGTAGTCTTGCTATTTGTGGTGTTACTATGCAAGGACTTTTTCGTAATCCTTTAGCAGACCCTACATTAATCGGTGTATCTAGCGGTGCTTCTTTGGCGGCGGTCACTATGATTGTTTTAGGTCATAGTTTGCTCGCACCCGTAACGCAATGGTTAGGTTTTTATGCACTACCCATTGCAGCATTTATAGGCGGATTTATCACAACTTTTTTGGTTTATCAATTAGCGAAATTAGAAAACGGTGAAACTTCTGTTGCCACATTATTGTTGGCTGGAATTGCGATTAATGCTTTTTGTGGGGCATTGGTTCATGTGCTAATTTATTTGGCAGATAATGATCAATTGCGTACATTAAGTTTATGGCAAATGGGTAATTTAGCTAATGCCAGTTGGACGGAAATATTGATTTGTTTGCCTGTTATACTAATCACTACTTTATTATTATTAAATCATGGGCGCGCATTAAATGCCTTATTATTGGGTGAAAGAGAAGCACATTATTTAGGTTTTAACACAACACGCTTAACTCGGCGTTTATTAATTTTAGTCGCATTGACAGTAGGGACAACTGTAGCTATCGCGGGCATCATTGGTTTTATTGGTTTAATTGTGCCACATTTATTACGATTATTATTAGGCGCGAATCACCGTTTATTATTACCTACTTCTTTATTGCTAGGCGCGATTTTACTAGTCAGTGCTGATATATTAGCGCGTTTACTCGTCGCACCGGCTGAATTGCCTATTGGTATTTTAACGGCGTTGTTAGGCGCGCCATTCTTTATTGCTTTATTAAAGCGTCGTTATCACAAGTGATTTGTATAATTTTAAAATGATTGTCGATTGTTATGAGCCAACAACTTATTAATTTCTGATAATAATTGCACCTTATCACATCCTCCTTTTTGAAAAATAGTTTGAACCTTATGAGTCAGTTTTACCCGATCTTCTGGAGTAATTTCTTTTGCAGTCAATACAACCACAGGAATCGCTTTCCATTCATCATGCTCGCGTAAATGATTAACAAATTCAAAGCCATCCATGTCGGGCATCATCAAATCAAGTAAAATTAAATCGGGATAAAAATCGTCATGTTCCAATTTTTGCAACGCAACCCGTCCATTATTCGCTTGAGTTACTTGCCAACCTGAGCGCGATAACATAATTTTCATCATTTGTTGTGCCATTGGATCATCTTCTACGACCAGCACTTGATGCATTTTTTTACCTTTGCCAAATTTTTTAAGTACGTTACTCAATTGATTACGGTCAACCGGTTTCACCAAATAATCATCTGCGCCCAATGAATAGCCTAAACGTTTATCTTCAATCATAGAGACGACAATAACTGGAATTTCGAGTAGTTCAGGGTCAGATTTTAAAGCAGAAAGGACCATCCAACCATCCATGCCAGGCATCATCACGTCTAAAGTAATCACATCAGGTTGCAATTGACGCGCTAAACGCAAACCTTCACTACCATTGGAAGCGGTAACAACCTGATAATTTACTTTTTCAAGATAATTGCGAAATAAATTACGGACTGAAAGATCGTCGTCAACGACTAAGATTAATGGTTTATCACGCTTCTCACGGATATCTTCCAGATTTAATTTATCTGATTCAACAAGATAAGAATTGCTATGTGTAGGTAAATGAACATGAAAAGTGGAACCTTGTCCAAATTGACTTTCCACTCGAATATCCCCACCCATCATCTCAGTAAAATGCTTAGTAATCACCAAACCTAAACCGGTTCCACCATATTTACGTGTAGTTGAAGCATCAGCTTGACTGAAAGCACGGAACAATTTTTCTTGTTGTTGCTCTGAAATACCAATACCCGTATCGATAACACGAAAATAAATCCATGAACCCACTTGCGCGTCTTTACGTTCTACCGCTAAAGTGATCACACCTTGTTTGGTAAATTTCGAAGCATTACCGAGCAAATTGAAGAGTACTTGGCGCACTTTAGTTAAATCGGCGACCATTTCTCCCAAATTATCAGTGCATTGGATTTGTAACACATTATCTTGCTTTTCAATCAAAGGTTTAATTGTTGTCACTACTTCATTGATCATCGTGCGTACATCAAATGTCTCGTTATAAACATCCATTTTACCGGCTTCAATCTTGGAAATATCTAATACGTCGTTGATTAAACCCAATAAGTGTTTACCTGCACTGTGAATTTTGCGCAAATCTTCAATAAAAGCGGAGTCATCTAAATCTTGTGCATCTTCTTGCAACATCTCGCTATAACCTATGATAGCATTTAGCGGTGTGCGTAATTCATGGCTCATATTCGCAATAAATTGGCTTTTGGTAATATTAGCTGATTCAGCCAATTCTTTAGCTTGAATCAGTTGATGAGCTTGTTGTTCTAATTCATTTGCATATTCAACAAGTTGATTTTCACGATCCGATAAAATAACGATCATTGATTTAAAAGCAAACGCTAATTTTCCTATTTCGTCTCTGCGCGTGTCGTCGAGTTCAACATTAAAATCTTCTTTTTCAAGTCGTTGAATCGCAAGCAAAAAATTGTGTAGCGGTTTAGTAATGTGTTGGTGCATGGAAAAATAAAGAATGCTCAGCACAAAAAATAAGGAAAAAATACCAAGAATAATAATGATTTGTGCAGTTTCCCAAGCCACTTGTCGTACAAAACTTTTGGGTATCACAACGACAAAATACCAATCAGGTTGTGCAACATGAGTAAACGCTAAATAACGTTGATAGGCATCATCTTCAATAATAGGTGATTGTGCATTATTCACTAAATTGAAAATGTGTTTTAAATCCTCGTTATCTTCTTGTAACACGTTAAACATACCGTGTTTTTGTTCAATCTGTGCTTGCCAATCGGGATGTGCGATTAATCGTCCATCTTTTCTAAAAATAATACTATAACTATCAGGTAACTGCTGAGTAAACATACGTTTAAGCAAGTGGGTAAGTTCAATATCGTGACCAACGGTGGCAATATGACGTCCCCCAATATCAATCGGCGTTACCCCTGAGATCATCCATTTTGTAGCAAATTTATCAAAATAAACGCCCGTCCATACAGTTTTGCGCATGGGGTTGTAAACGTGATTGGATATCCAAAAATACTCTTCGTGACGCAAATTGAAGTGTTCATCAACATCATGACACCAAGTAGCATTTTCAGGCCAGTAAAGAGAAATGGTATTTTTAGGAGAAATAATATAAGTATTGATAAAGTGTTTACGCCATGCTTGCCCATATTGACTTGTTAAATCATGAAAAGTAACAAGTTGTTTCTCAAGCTCAGGCGTGAGTTCCAAAGATTTATCACCATAAAAACAACTTTGACTATCACCATCAAATTGTTCTTTTCGACTGCGAATAACTCCCTTTTCATCACGACTAAATAAACGTTCAAATCGTTGATGAATTAATTGCGGATCAACAGGTTGTAATAATTTTTTTAAAATAGCGGCTTTAAGCAATTCATGATCATCGGATACCTTAGCAAATAGTTCATTTTCCAACTGTCCACGTTGTTGGATATAACTTTTTAGCTGAGTGAGCGTTTGCTCTTTAACGCGATAGGAAACTTGCCAATAACAGATGATTGCTGTCACGACGATGACAATGGCTATCCAGCGTCCTACCTTAAACACTGTTGAAATTGTCAAAGAACAACTTATTAATTCATCAAGTTTTTTTAACATCGTTCATATGATTAACTATTTGAAACTAACGTTAGATAAATAGAAGAGGCTTTTATGCGAATTTTTTCTATGACAGCAATAACCATATCACCGGGCATTAATTTTTTAGTAGTTCCCATGAAAGCATCAACTCCCCAAGGCTGCATTTCCATTTTATAACCTCCTTTAACCGCATCGATAACTAAAGCTGATAACGGCTGATTGCGCCAAGTTTGTTGTAAATAAATCATAAACCAACGTTTTTTAGCCTCGCCTTCAATTTGACGAGAATCGCGTGCAGTTTTTTCAGCAGTAGCTAGTACTTTAAATAATTCTTCTTGATCATAAGGTAATTCTTCACCCACTAAATGCGCAACTAATTGTCTTTGAATCACTAAATCAGCAAATCGACGTAAAGGAGAAGTCAATTGTGTGTATACAGACAAACCTAAACCACTATGTCCACCGGGCTGTAACGACAAAGTTGAACCGCGTAATAATTTACGTACTTTATAAAAACTCAAAGGTTCTGCCAACATTTCAGCGGTAATTGGTTCCAACGGTTCCTCTTGAGTGCGATAAATAATTGGTACTTGATGATGTTGTGCATAACGCGCTGCAATATTATTAGCTAAAATCATCATTTCAGCCACCAACAAACGACTGGAAGAATCTGATTTTAACACTGTAACATCAACAACGGCATTTTCTACAGTCACTTTATATTCAGGACGTTGAAAAACAAATGCACCTTCTGTTACTCTTTTATTAAACAATGAATGTGCCAATTGCTGCAAATTGCGTAATTGTTGCGCAGTTTCATCCGCACCTGTTGCAATTAAACCATCTGCATCACGATAACTTAATCGTTGTCTAACGCGAATTGTTTCACGGCTTAAATCACTTTGTTGTAATTGACCTTGATCATCTAACCATGCTCGTATCACAAAAGAAGAACGTATTTCGCCGGCAGTTAAACTGGCAATATCACATGAAATTTTAGCCGGCAACATTAATACAGTTTGAGTGGGTAAATAAACTGTAGTACCCCGTCGCATGGCTTCTCGATCCAAAGCATCTCCGCGGTGAACCACACAAGCAGGGTCTGAAATCGCAATAGTGACTTTCCATAAATCACCTTCACATTCAATTGCTAAAGCATCATCTACTTCACGCGTTTCATCATCATCAATGCTAAAAAATAACTCAGTGATTGTATCATGATCAGCGGGTAACCAAGGCTTTATTGCCTGAGCAACTTCATTAACAGGCACTGAAAATTCTGGTTTTAAGCCCGCTACAATCACATCACGATCAGCATCTAATGGCAAACGCCCAACTTTTTGTAAAATTTCAAAGACCAACTCACGAATATTTAATTTTGCCGCTTCAGCTACCGGTGTTAACAACTCCTCAACCAACTTATCATGATCGCCACGTAACCAACATTCCAAACGATCAATAAAAGGCGAAACTGCTGTTGAAATAGGCATCGGCACAAATGGATTATCTGTTGTCTCATTTGATAATTGCAACCGCTGTGACCACGATGGTAACGCATAAGCTATCACCTGTTGTAACCAATCCGTTGCCAGTGTTTGTGAAAGTAACTTCTCTTGTTCTCGTTCTCGTTGAGTTTGCAACTCTTTAACCTGTTCTGCAGAACGTGCTTCCCAAACTCTGCCTCTACGCTTGAAATAAAGCCGATCGGTTGCCATTGCCTTCCACAAACTGGCTAAATGATCCGTTGTGATTTCACCGCCAAAATACAATTCTGCCAATTCAGATAATTCTGAAAGTTCTAATTCTAAAGCACTTTCCCAAAGAAGAGAAACATCAATATCATTTTGTATCTGCTCGAGATTATTTTGTAACTGCGAGACTAAATGTAGCCATTCTTGCTGATCATGGATTCTCGTTGGATGCCGCCATAACAACTTCTCCTCGGATAATTTAATTTCCCGCCCTTTCTCATTTAACGCCTGAATCTTATTTTTTACTTTCTTGGTAATATAAATAAAATTAATTTCATCATTTTCCTGCGCAAGCCAAATATTACCTTCTAAATCAGTCATTACCATTCCTTAGATTAAAGATACAATGAGAAAATTGACGCTCACTTCTTAGTTAAAACCGTCTGACCTAATTCTTGCACCCAAGCGAGATTCTTTTCCCTTTCTAAAACTTCGCAACGTGCGCGGATTAACACCACAGTCACATAAAACAATTTAAACGCCACTGCCATCAACAACAACGGGATTAACATATCAATATGAATAGAAGGTTTATCCAATTTAGTAATAGTCGCCCCTTGATGCAAGGTATTCCACCAAACCACAGAATAATGAATAATCGGTATATTAACCACACCCACTAATGCCAATATACCGCTGGCACGCGCTGCAATGCGTTTATCTTCAATGGCTGCATTTAACGCAATAACACCTAAGTAGAGAAATAATAAAATTAATTCAGAAGTTAAACGCGCATCCCAAACCCACCACGCGCCCCACATGGGTTTGCCCCACAAAGACCCCGTTACCAATGCCAAAAAAGTAAAAGAAGCACCAATAGGCGCAGAACTGGCTGCAAAGGCTTCCGCAATTTTCATTCGCCAAATCAGACCAATCATGCCAGAAACCGCCATCACCATATAAATAAACATAGACATCCATGCAGCGGGAACATGAATAAAAATAATGCGATACGCTTCACCTTGTTGATAATCTGCAGGTGCGACAAATAAACCGTAATATAAACCCATTACCATAAAGATTAAACAAGTCCAACCAAACCAAGGGGTTAAACGTTGAGAAATAGTATAAAAATGTTTAGGAGATGCCAAACGTTGTAAAAATTTCCACATGCGAATCGTTACTCATTGGTAAAATAATAAAAAGAGTTGTGTAATCTAATTGATTCACTAAAATAGCTTTGAATTATAATCTTGAATGATAAAAAAAGCGATTAACCTTATAATTAATTTAACTTTACAACTCAAAAACATGCAATCTTAAACCACTTGCTCGTAAAAATACCATGAATATTGTAACTAAACCCTATGCCAATGCATTTATCAATTTTGCCCATGATAAACCCGAAATTCTTTGCTTATCTGCTGATTTGACCAGTTCTTGTGAAATTGACAAATTTCGTGATCAATACCCCAATCGTTTCTTTTCAATGGGCATGACAGAACAACACACGCTGAGTTTTTGTGGCGGATTGGCGATGGAAGGTTATCGTCCTTTCTTCCACACATTTAGCGTTTTTCTCTATCGTCGCCCTTATGATCAACTAATAAATTCAGTGGCTTACTCCAATCGTAAAGTACGCTTAATGGGATTTTTACCCGGCATTACCACACCCGGCGGTGCAACACATCAAGCCATTGAAGACATTGCTGTTTTACGCAGCGTGCCCAATATGACAATTTTAGAAACCGGTGATGCCACTGAAGTAGAAACCGTGTTAGAAGTTGCTGATGCCGTTGATGGACCTGTTTATGTACGTGTTTTACGAGGTTTAGTACCGCGCTTATTTACAACACCTTTTCAATTCAACCAATTGCGCTTATTAAATCATGGAAAAGATATACTAGTGATTTCAGCGGGTATTACTACAGAAGAAGCTATGCGCGCAACCAAAGCACTCACAGCAGCTGGTGTCAATATTATGCATGTACATGTTTCTACACTAAAACCATTTGCCACCGACGCATTATTAGAATTAATTGAAATGGTTAAATATGGCATTGTTACTATTGAAAATCATACGGTGATTGGCGGATTGGGCAGTATTGTTGCAGATATTTTAGCTGAATATGGTATTGGTAAACGATTGATTAAATTAGGTTTACAAGATACTTTTGCCCACGGCGCTAGCCGTCCCTATTTGATGAAAAAATTCGGTTTAGACGCAATTGCATTGGTACACGCAATTGAAAAATTACTGGGTTCGACAACGAATATTTCAGAAACTGATTTACAAACTGTGCGATTAGATGAAGTGCACAGCGTCGCTAAGGCAGAAGCACTATGAATAATAACCGTTTTTTAGTCACTTACCAAATCACAGGTGACGAAGTTGATGCATTAGCGCGCGCACAAATCATCTGTTTTGAACAAACTGTGGAAGTGAGCGAAGAGTTGATTAATTCTGATTTTATTCGTGAACAAATTGTTGGGCAATTAATTGAATTTAAAACAATAACTGAACAATGTTTCAACGTCACTATCAGTTATGCAATTGATACCACTGCTTTTGAAATAACACAATTACTTAACGTGATTTTTGGCAATACTAGTATTAAAACACATATTAAAGTCGTTAATATTCAATTTCCTAGCACATTACTAGACTATTTTTCCGGACCACGTTTTGGCGTACAAGGTTTGCGAGAAAAAGTTCAAATCACTCACAAACCACTTTTATGTACCGCCTTGAAACCAATGGGAAAATCGGCAACTGAGCTTGCAACATTAGCTTATCAATTTGCTTTAGGGGGCGTAGATATTATCAAAGATGATCATGGATTAACCAATCAATCTTTTTGTCCCTACGAAGAACGAGTAAAAGCTTGTGTAGCGGCTGTGGCAAAAGCCAATGATAAAACTGGAAAAAATTGCATTTACGTACCTAATATCACTGCACCAGTAACGGAAATTGAAAAACGTGTGACTTATGCTAAACGACAAGGGGCGGGAGGATTACTCGTTGCACCGGGCTTAACAGGTTTTGATACGATGCGCGCTATTGCAGAAAGTGAGTTTATTGATTTGCCACTGATTTCTCATCCGGCTTTATTGGGTTCAATGGTTACTAGCCAAACTAATGGATTTGCGCATTCAGTTTTATTTGCGACATTACAAAGACTTGCTGGAGCAGATGCTACAATTTATCCCAATTATGGTGGACGATTTGGATTCAGTCGAGAAGAATGTGACGCGATTGCAACGGCTTGTAGTGCGCCATTGGGTAATTATCCGGCGATTTTCCCAACTCCCGGCGGTGGTATGACTTTGGATAAAGTGCCTGATATGCAACAACTTTATGGTGAAAATGTCATATTTTTAATCGGTGGTGCATTATATGCGCATTCACCCGATTTAGTAGAAAATGTGCGTTACTTTTTAAATTTAGTTGGAAGAACTTAGGAATGTAGTGATGACTGATGAGGAATTAAAAGAACTGGTTGCAAGTTTAGCCATTGCACAACGTGAAACACGTGAACAGATGAAAGAAACTGATGCACGCATGAGAGAAACACGTGAACAGATGAAAGAAACTGATGAACGCATGAGAAAGACGGATGAAAAGTTAGAACGGATTGGAATCCATTTGGGTAATATTACCGCAAATCAAGGAGATGTTGCAGAGGAATTCTTTTTCAACAGCTTGGTAAAAGACATGCGTTTAGGCAGTATTCGTTTTGAAGATGTGATGAAAAATTCATCTAAGCAACGTGGCAAAATTCAAGAAGAATATGATCTAATTTTAACTAATGGTGATTCATTAGCAATTATTGAAGTGAAGTATAAAGTGCATCAAAATGATTTGGCTAAATTAGATCGAAAAATGCAGAATTTTAAGAAATTATTCCCGATTTATCAGAACTTTAAACAATATGGCGCAATTGCTTCTTTTCATATTAATGATGATGCTAAAAGAGAAGCTTTAGAACGTGGTTATTTTGTATTACAACGACAAGGTGAGTTAATTCATGCTGAAAGTAGTGAACATTTAACTGTCTTATGACTCAAGGAGAACAATCATGACAGATGATGAATTAAAAGAACTGGTTGCAAGTTTAGCTGTTGCGCAACGTGAAACCAGCGAACTCATGAGAGAAACGCGTGAACAGATGAAAGAAACTGATGAACGAATGCGAAAGACGGATGAAAAGTTAGAGCGAATTGGAATCCATTTGGGTAATATCACTGCAAATCAAGGAGATGTTGCAGAGGAGTTTTTTTTCAATAGTTTGGTAAAAGACATGCGTTTAGGCAGTATTCGTTTTGAAGATGTGATGAAAAATTCATCTAAGCAACGTGGCAAAATTCAAGAAGAATATGATCTAATTTTAACTAATGGTGATTCATTAGCAATTATTGAAGTGAAGTATAAAGTGCATCAAAATGATTTGGCTAAATTAGATCGAAAAATGCAGAATTTTAAGAAATTATTCCCGATTTATCAGAACTTTAAACAATATGGCGCAATTGCTTCTTTTCATATTAATGATGATGCTAAAAGAGAAGCTTTAGAACGTGGTTATTTTGTATTACAACGACAAGGCGAGTTAATTCATGCTGAAAGTAGTGAACATTTAACTGTCTTATGACTCAAAGAGAACAATCATGACAGATGATGAATTAAAAGAATTGGTTGCAAGTTTAGCTATTGCGCAACGTGAAACGCGTGAACAGATGAAAGAAACTGATGAGCGCATGAGAAAGACAGATGAGAAGTTAGAACGGATTGGAATCCATTTGGGTAATATTACCGCAAATCAAGGAGATGTTGCAGAGGAATTCTTTTTCAACAGCTTGGTAAAAGACATGCGTTTAGGCAGTATTCGTTTTGAAGATGTGATGAAAAATT
>DYNN01000105.1 GCA_020721045.1 Thiomargarita sp.
AACTTAATGCTATTGACGCTAAAGGACCAATGCCATTAAGTTAAGCGTTTCCCCCTTTTTTAAAGGGGGCAAGGGGGATTTAAGTAATTGAAATATAAAAAATCCCCCTCAATCCCCCTTTGGTAAAGGGGGAAGCGAAATTTCCTTAACTTAATGCTATTGGGGGCTCCGCATCCCTGCCCAATTAAGCAATACTAAATGTCTTAGCAAAATTTAGCAAAATAACGTCGAATCAATTCCACTTGGATATAATATTGTGCATGATCACCGTTGTTAATCATGCCGATTAATTCTAAATCAAGCAATCGCTGTATATTCTTTTCCTGACATGCAGGGCACAGTTGCATTATTTCTTGCAATGTTAGTTTTACATTTTCTCCGCATTGAGCCATCACGCATAAAATGTCACGTTCCACTAAATTTAACTGATTTTCAATATCTGCGAAATAGAATTGTCCTTGTTCCAGCGTATTAGCTGCGGCTATATCGATTTCTTCTATCGTTGCAACAAACTTTTGCTCTTGAGATTGTTGGTTTTTCAATTTAACGATGTTATAACACAGTAATTGTACCAACGCAGGATGACAGAAGGTCAATTTTAATATACGTTCAACAGCATCCGTATGATAACAAAGAGGAAAATTTGGCATCGGCTTTTCTATCAGTTGATACGTATCATCTCGCGTTAAAAAACTGATACGGATAATTTGTACATTAATCAAATAAGTTGCCCAATGTTTTAATTCTGTCAACGGATGTGAGTCGGATAATAGTACTTTTAGACGCGTACGGTGTTGAATTTGACTACGTAACCAGCTTAATACCGTTTGTGCTTGTAATACTTTGGTTTCAAACAAATATTCTAGTGACATGAGTTCATCTAGCATCAATAAAATATGACGATTCCCAATATGATGTTCTATTTCGTCAAATAAGTTATCAAGATATAACACTGGATTTTTGTCACATTCTTCGCGACTAATGGGAGACAAAGTAAAATCAGAATTTTGTCTGATAGAAGCAAATATATTACGCGCGAAACTATAAAAAAAATCGCTTTCTTTTGTCGTTACTGCACAAATACCTTGTAAATCGATAATAATTTGTAAAAAATCGTTAGCCAACAATAGGTTAATATTATACAATAAAGATGTTTTTCCCATGCGGCGTTGCCCAAATAATACTAAAGCAGGCGAATTATCATCTAGTAATAATCTCTCGATTTCATTAATAATTTCTCTGCGTCCTACAAATAAAGGATGGTTTAGTTTTAATGGGATACCAGTGACATATAAGTTGGGAATATCGACGATATTTTGCGTATTTCTTACTGATTGAATATGTTCATGAATCAGTTCGCGCCATTTGATAGCAACATCCTGATAATCACGCATATATTTTCCATTTGTGCGATGTAATTCTCTGATCAAGTCATCTAATTGTCTGATAATGTTGGTTAAATTTAACTTACGTACGTAATCCTCTTCTTGATGTAATGCAACTTGTACTTCTTGACTGATGCGCTTAAAAATACGTAACATTTCACTGGTTGCATCGCCAATCCGTTCTTGCGACACTAATTTTTGGTGTGATTGGCTAATATCACTCACATTTTTGCAATTGTGTAATAACTGCCCATCTAGTATCAAATTAATTTCATGTGTTACCCAATATTGTTTAGTGGTATTGAGATAAGCCAGCACGCGCTCTACTTCTTCGGGATGTCGTTTTCTAGCTAAAATAATATGTTCCCCTAAGCCGATAAGCGGAATCCATTGTTTTTCATCCCATAAAGCAGCGTGATAACGTAACATGCTGTGTTGTATTGACTTATTATTACATTCAATTTTGAACAATATTAAATGAATTGGTATCACCATCAGGTAAAATAAGACAGCTCGCCATTGATGAAAAAATAAGCCGGCGGCGATTCCTACGATAACGGCAATAAATGCTGAAACAGATGCCTCAGCAGTCAACGCCTCAATTAAAGTAACAATAAAAAAACTGCTTATTAAAACTGCAAAATATCCACCTATCCACGTGCCAGCAATTTCTTTAAAAATGAGAAATGGTAGAGTAAATAAAGCGACATAAAATACGCCGTCAGTAATACCGTAAATTGCACTGGAAGCTGTCATATTGTTTTTATTACTTAAATCAAATATAAATACTATAAAAATCAAGATAATGAAGATTGTATCTACTGAAAAAGGTTTAACGTTTCCCAGATGGGTCTTCCATTTTAACCAAAAAAAAGCAGCAAATAGCATCAATAATGAAATCGTTTTCAACGCTATTCTTTGTACATCGTGAAACGATTCCTCTTTACCTATTACGATGCGGATAGATTCTTCTGCTTGAATTATAAAGTAAAAAAACAATGCACCAGATAAGATTCCTATAATTAAAACAATTGAAATGATTAAGCTATTATTCGAGTTACCTTCTGAATAGCGAAATGGCATCAGTATGGTAGAAAGTTGATTAAAGCAATTGATTGATAATGATAAGCTAAATAATGCGATACCTACGACAATTGCCATTGGTTTTACAATTGCTATTGATTCTACATTGACTAAAAATCCAAGATAACTACCTAATAATAATCCAATTGTAGTACTAAATACGATGCCAAAAACAAATGAAAGCGTAATACTACCCACCCAACAACTGGTGAGTGTTATCATCAGGATATAACTTGCAATAGACAGTGCTTTTTCATAAGAGTTAAACCAATAGGCAATAAGAAAAGTAAATAGCGCAACTAAAATGGGTAATATTACAAAAGCTAACACTAGCAATTTCTGAATTGCCGGTTCTTTCCACTGCGCGTAACTTAAATGCAGTAAAGAAAAATCTGGTGGTATTTTATTGTCAATATTTGAAAGGTAAATTTTCCACGCTGTCGGATGCCACAACAGCCATGTAACTAGATGAATAGCCGCCAATAAATAGTTTTTGGGTAAAGCAATCGGATAAGGAAACATGGTCAATTTCCTGAAAGATAAAAGTGGGTAATATATCAAATAGGTATAGTATAAAACCAATATAGTTTAAAACAATATACCTAAATATGAAACTATTTATCTTCATCTTTCCCCAAGAGGTAACGATAATTGCCTAATCGTTGTAATGCGAGTTCACGCCAATGTGGTTGTGCTTTGAGGCGTAAATCACATAAAAGTTGTACTAAAATGGGCCACCCCTTACTTTGTTCTAAAATCCATTGTTGATCTTCTTCAGAAAAGGGCTTGGGTGATGAATTAATGCACATTTTACTTTCGGAATGGTTCCACGGACCCAAAGAGATAATATGTCCAAATGTATTGAAGAAAGGCGAACTTTTATCTGATTGATCAGAGAGTTCCGTCAATGCCAGCGGCGAATAACTAGAGGAAATAATGAAACTAATTTTATTTTGATGAAAACGTTGTGAAACAGAACGTAAACAATTCCAAAAGGCAATGCTTAAATCCGGTGCTTGAATGCCGGCTTCAATTTCATCTAACAAAACAATTGCCGGCGCGATCAATTGATCGACAGCATCCATAAACCAATAAAGATCAACAGGTCCGCTATCAACTTCTGGTAACGGTAATGATAATTCCCTTAGAATATGCGCCAAAATATTAGTTTGTTTTTGCATGCGCACATCTTGAAAATCAACCAATGCCATCGGTATCGATTGAAAATGACGATCATTGCGTTTAACTTCACCTTTTTCATATTTTATGTAGTGTAAATAATGTAATAGTGAGGTTTTACCAACTGTTCTTGCGCCAGTGATAAAGATATTTTGTATCGGGGGTTGCGATAAAATTTCGGCAATATAATCAATCTCATAACGTCGCCCAAAAAATTTTTCTATTGGTACAGGCATTCCTATGATAAATGGACTTATTAGTCCCTCAAAAAAAGATGATGTTAATTTCTTTCCTTCAATTTGAAGATATTTAACTTCCGTTTGAAGATATTCAGCTTCCGTTTTCGTTAATTTATCTAATTGAGTAGCAGTTAGTAGTTCGTTACATTCTTTTTCAGATAATTTTAACACCTGTGCGCATCGCAATATGGAATTCCGTCGCGGGGTAAATTTAGAACCGGCTTGCTTCCAACGAAATATTGTTTGGCGCACAATACCCGTTTCACGTGCGAGATATGTATCCGTATAACCGGCACGATCCATAAAAGATGAGAATAATTGTGCAAATTCAAGCGTGATAGGCATAGCTGTGATTAATTGTCAGTAGTTACTATGAAAAGTTATTTAATATCACATATAAATATCGATATATTTGTTATATGACAGTTAAACTGAAGAAAATATCAATCTTATTATCGTGAATAAGCTAAACAAAATATATCAATATCTTCCATTAAAGTAAATATGTGACAATATAAAATAACAACTTTGACCAATTAATTTTACTACTTAATATCTGCTATCCAAATTAAATGTGCCATTCTTCCGGTGATTTTGTCACGCCGATAAGAATAAAATTGATATGTATCTTGGTAAGTACAAAAATTGCCACCATAAATTGCTTTAATTCCAATATGTTCTAGTTTCTGACGTGCCAGTAAATATAAATCTGCTAACCAATGTTTTGGACGAGTTGGTGTAAAAGCAAGTTGTGCTTGTGGTAATACTTTAACAAAAGCATCATAAACTTCTTCTCCTACTTCAAAAGCTTGCGCACTAATTGCCGGTGCTAACCAAGCAATAATTTCATTAGGTGGCGATTGAAAACGTTGTATTGTTGCTTCTAAAACGCCTTGTGCCAAACCACGCCAACCTGCATGTGCAGCAGCGACTTCTGTACCCGCACAATTACAAAATAAAACAGGTAAACAATCAGCTGTCATTACAACACAGACTTGATTGATTTCTTTCGTGTAAATGGCATCAGCACAACGGTCATTTTTATCAAAATCAGCAACTTCAATACCGTGAATTTGTGTCAGCCATTGCGGTTCATTGGGCAAATGTAACGTTTTTTTAAGTAATACTCTATTTTTAACGACACATTGAGGATCATCATCCACATGATCTGCTAAATTAAAACCATCATAAGGCGCCAGACTAAAACCTCCCAATCGCGTTGTAGTGTAAGCTTTTACTTGTTTTGGCGCAGACCAATTGGGCGTGATAAACGTAAGTTGATTTGACATAAGATGTTTAATTTTATGAAGAAGTAATGACAGGGGTAAGGTCAATGCCATTAAGTTAAGCGTTTCCCCCTTTTTTAAAGGGGGTAGGGGGGATTTAAGTAATTGAAATATAAAAAATCCCCCTCAATCCCCCTTTGACAAAGGGGGAAGCGAAATTTCCTTAACTTAATGCTATTGAGGGGTAAGGTGCATTTAATTCGTGCACCTTACCAGAATTGCTGCAATTTGCGGTTAAACTAAAACTAAATTATCGCGATGAATTAATTCTGGTTCATCGATATAGCCTAAAATACTTTCAATTTTATCGCTTGATTGTCTTAAAATTTTAATTGTATCTTCAATACTGTAATTGATTAATCCGCGTGCAACTTCTTGCCCATTTGCAGTCAAACAGGCAACCATGTCGCCGCGAATAAATTTGCCTTCTGCCCGCATAACGCCGATAGGTAACAAACTTTTACCCGAATGACGTAACATATTTACCGCGCCATCGTCTAAATATAACTTGCCGTGCATATTTAAATGAGAAGCTAACCATTGTTTTCGCGCAAGTAATCGGGCTTGTTTGGGTAAAAGTAACGTACCTAAATTCTCTTCACCGGCAGCAATGCGAGAGAGGACATCGGTGGTGCGTCCTGAGGCAATTAATGTGGCAGCACCAGAACGTGCGGCTAATTTGGCAGCGCGTAGTTTTGTCAACATGCCACCTCGTCCTAAACTCCCGCCAGTGCCACTTGCCATCGCTTCTATTTCCGGCTCGCCTGCATAGCCTTGACAAACCAATTCAGCATTAGGATTATTGCGCGGATCACAATTATAAAGCCCTAATTGATCGGTCAAAATAATCAATAAATCCGCTTCTACCAAATTAGTTACTAATCCCGCTAAAGTGTCATTATCTCCGAAGCGAATTTCCTCAGTTGCAACGGTATCATTTTCATTAATAACTGGAATAACTTTTAAATTCAATAAAGTGCGTAACGTGGTACGTGCATTTAAATAACGTTGACGATTGGATAAATCTTCGTGAGTGAGTAAAACTTGTGCTGTGTGGATGTTATATTGTTGAAAACATGCTTCATAAACTTGTATCATGCCCATTTGTCCGACAGCAGCAGCAGCTTGTAGCTTGTATAATTCAGTAGGGCGTTGTTTCCAATTGAGCCGTTTCATACCTTCTGCAACCGCACCGGATGAGACAATGATAATCTCAATTTGCCTATTTTGTAACAGATGAGCAATTTGCCCAACCCAATGATTAATTGCGGTTTTATCTAAACCCCGACCATCGTCGGTCAGTAAAGCACTGCCAATTTTAACTACCCAACGGTGGGTTTGACCGATTTGTTGACGAATACTCATATTTTGATATCTGATTAAATATTATTGATAAATGTAACATTAATGAAAAATTTAACGACTTAAATAAGATTCTATCTCATTTTGGCTTTTTGGGCGTGAAAATAAAAAACCTTGTACTTGATGACAGCGAGCAGCACTTAGAATAGAAGCTTGTGCTTGATTTTCAACCCCTTCTGCGACTACTTTTAAATTAAATGCTTCGCCCAATGCAATAATAGCTTGAGCAATTTGGGTGGATTTATTTGAGATTTCAATTTTCTGAATGAAGCTTTTATCTATTTTTAACGCGTCAATTGGAAATTTTTGTAAATAGCTCAAAGAAGAATAACCTGTACCAAAATCATCAATATAGAGTTCTGTTTCCAAGGCTTTTAAATCTTGTAATACTGATAAAATCGCTTCTGGGTCTTGCATAATCGCACTTTCAGTAATTTCTATGTGACAAGTGTGTCCAACAATACCGCTGTTTTGTAAAATATCTTGTATTTCATAAACTAAGCGTGGTTGTTTTAGCTGGACTGGTGACACATTAATATTCATACCTAAATGTGTATGATGTGGAAACTGTACTTGCCAACGTCGCAATTGTTCACATGCGGTTCTAAAAACCCACAAACCTAATTCAACGATTAAACCGGTTTCTTCTGTAATATTGATAAATTTATCAGGCATAATCAGGCCTTTTTCCGGATGTTCCCAACGTAATAAGGCTTCGACACTGATAGTATTTTGAGTTTCTAAAGAGATAATAGGTTGATAATACAGTTTAAATTCTTCTTGTTCAAAAGCGCGTCGCAGATCAGATTCCATACGTAACAAATTAACCACTTGTGTGTGCATACCCAGTTGAAAAATAATGGCTTTACCGCGCCCACGTCGTTTGGCTTCATACATAGCAGTGTCAGCATCACGTAAAATTTCGTTGGCATTTGAATACTTATGCGAAGATAAAGCAACTCCAATACTGGTTGTTGTATTAAAAATTTCATGTTCCAGATAATAGGGTGCGCTGAGAGTTTGTTGAATTTTTTCTAAATGCTGTTCTAATGTGAGTAAATTAGGCACATTTTCTAGCAATAACGCAAATTCATCACCACCGAAACGGGCAACAATGTTATTTTTTCCGATTTCTTGTGTCAAGCGATAGGCGATTTCAATCAATAATTTGTCACCGATTAAATGTCCCATACTGTCATTGACAATTTTAAATCGATCTAAATCTAAAAATAAGACAACGAAGGGAATTTGTTCTGTTTTAGTTAATTTTTTGTAAAAAGAGAGCGAATGTTCTGGTAATATTTGATGTTTAGGGACGGTATGATGTAGACGTGTAAGTGCGTCAGTTAAATATTTGGTAAATGCACGGCGATTGAGTAAGCCCGTTAGCTGGTCATGAGATGCGTCATAACGTAATTTCTTTTCAATGTTTTTGCGTTCTGTAATATTTTCTATAATACCTTCATAATATAACAAATTATCTTGCTTATCTTTAACAACTCGCACAGTTTCACTGACCCAAATAATGTGCCCATCTCGACAATATGCTTGGTATTCAAAATTTTGCACTTCTAATTGCTGAGTCAATTGCTGAATAAATGCTTGATAACGCTTGGGTTCTACATGAATTTGTTGTCCAATATGGTTAATTTCTTGGTAGATGCGTTCTGCACTGTCATAACCGAACATACGTACAAGCGCGGGATTGACATTTAAGTAACGTCCATCAAAGTTACATTGAAAGATACCTTCAATCGCATTTTCAAAAATATCACGGTATTTTCTTTCAGCTTCTAAACGAGCAATTTCTGCCATTTTGCGTTCAGTAACATCTTCTATCATACTGATAATAAAAGAATCATCTTGATTACGCACAATAGAACAATTTTGATTAGTCCAAATAAAAGTGTTATTTTTACAACGATAACGTTTGCTCACGGAATAATTATTGGAATACCCGTTTAACATTTCCACATGCATGGTGTGATCAATATCGATGTCATCTGGGTAAACAAATTGATTTAAATGACAATATTGTAATTCTTGTTCGTGATAACCCAATAAATGTTGAATTGCTTTATTACTTTCTAAAATTTTACCTTGTAAATCAGTTTGGACAATCCCCATTGCCGCGCCATCAAAAATCGCTCTAAAACGGCGACGACTGATTTCTAAAGCAATATTGACTCGCACGCGGGCATCGACTTCTTCACTTAACGCTTGAACGGCTTCGGATAAGCTTTCGGTTCGTTTGGCAACTAAATTTTCTGCCCAAAAAGCGCGGGTTAAAGTGGTATAAATATACAGTGAGATACTACCGGTGAATAATAATCCAATGAGTAGCACGGCAAATGCGTAAATACTTTCTATAGCAAAGGTTTTTGTAGTGCCACATAATTTAATTTGCCATACTCGCCCCCCAAATTCCAAAGGGACTGATGATAAGACGGTTGTGTGTGCAGCCGTTTCTTTATCGTACCAATGGGGTGCAAAGAGTTGTGTTGCCTGTGGATTAAGCGTGTCATCTTCAATAATTAGAAAAATATCAGTGCGTTGTCGGGGAATACGTAAAATAGACTGCACCACATTTTCAAATAAGAAAACGCTGGAGGCAAAACCGACTAAGTTTTTATGCTTGCTGGTTACATTATCTTCTTTGTATACCGGTACAAATGCACGAAAACCTAACATTTCTCCATCACGAATAGGAATAGGAATGGCACCGCTAGCGACTAGCTGTCCTTGTTCTGTCGCTTGTTCTAAAGCAGTTTTGATCACCGAATTTGAACCTAAATCATGACCAAAATCATGTGTATCTGTCACGTTGGGGGCGGCTTCTATGAATAAAACCGGATAATAGGCTTGACGGTTGGGCGATTTTTGTTTTTTTCCGTTGCTGTCATATTGCCAAAAAGTAAAATCAGCCCCACTGTCAACTTTAATTTGTTGCTCAATTTCAGTACGCTTTTCATTCGGTACATACAAAACCCATTCTAAGGTGTGTATGCCGGGATAAGTCAGTAGTTCACGTTTAACAAATTGGGTAAAATTACTACTATTAATATGGTTATGTACGTCATATAAACCGCGTATAGATTGTAAGATATGGGTAAAAGTTACGAAACTTTGTCGTAAAGCGCGCACATGTGCATCGGCTTGCTTCTTTATTTCATTAGTCGCAAACTCTTGTTCCCATTGTTGCACGTAGAAGAATGCTGTTAAAGAAAGTCCTACCCCAATCAGAGCAACTAATATCAACGCAGTATCCACTCTTTTAAAGGTTTTAGCTTGCATACTTGACAGTGAAATAGTGAACAATTTAGCTTTTAGATTGGATTATACCTGAGTTTGAGAGAAAAAATAGCACGCAAATCATATTAAGATAGCTAGTATTCTGTTAAGAAGCCGTTGAAAGCTGGAACCTGTTTTAACCAGTTTTCGTATATAGCATTAAGTTAAGGAAATTTTGCTTCCCTCTTTACCAAAGGGGAATTGAGGGGGATTTTTTATATTTCAATTACTTAAATCCCCCCTGCCCCCTTTAAAAAAGGGGGGAACGCTTAACTTAATGGCATTGGTCCTTTAGCGTCAATAGCATTAAGTTAAGG
>DYNN01000106.1 GCA_020721045.1 Thiomargarita sp.
TCCCCCTTTGGTAAAGGGGGAAGCAAAATTTCCTTAACTTAATGCTATTGAGCTATAGGGCGCAATAGCGTTAGCGTATTACGCTCTATAGATTACTTATTGGGATATTTACATCGAACTCACGTTAAATTACATCAATCCTGCAAACGGTTGAACTTCTACCCAATCGCCCACTGCCACATTGCCTTGTTCGGTGCGTAATATCATAAAACAATTACCTTCACTCATTGAGCGTAAAATGTGAGAACCTTGTTGTTTAGTTGGTTGTACACTCCATTCTCCGTCTGTTTGTTGACTGAGAATGCCACGTAAAAATTCAGTTCTGCCGGTTTTTTTCTTAATTTGGGTTAAACTGCGTACTTTCCAAATATTGGGTATAGTTTTGTAACCCATCATTTGGTGTAAAGCCGGTTGAACAAATTGATAAAATGTAACCATGACCGCGACTGGATTGCCGGGTAAACCAAAAAATGTGGTGTGGTTAATCTTTCCAAAAGCCAATGGTTTTCCCGGTTTGATGGCAATTTTCCAAAAATGTACCTGTCCTAAATCAGATAAAATTTCCTTAATATAATCCGCTTCTCCTACAGAAACGCCCCCTGAAGTGAGTATCACATCGGCACAATCTGCGGCTGTGAGTAATGCTTGACGGATCGCTGCTGGATCGTCACGGATCACGCCCATATCGATGATGTTTACGTCTAATCTTGCTAACATGCCGTAAAGGGTGTAGCGATTGCTGTCGTAAATTTCGCCTTCTTGTAGAGGATCGCCAATTGAACGTAATTCGTCACCTGTTGAAAAGAAAGCGACTCGCAATTTACGTCGCACTAAAACTTCTGGTACGCCTAATGATGCTAACAATCCTAATTCGGGTGGCAATAGCAAATGATCGCGTTTTAGCACGACTTGTCCTACGGCTAAATCTTCACCGATATTACGCACGTGTTGTTTAGCTTGTTGTCCGGCTTTAAAGGTGATTTGGTCATTTTCACGTGTGACTTGTTCTTGCATGATGACGGTGTCTGTATCAATAGGCAAAACGGCACCCGTCATAATGCGTACACATTCACCAGAATTTACTTGACCAACAAAGGGTTGTCCGGCAAAAGAGCTGCCAATGATTTTGAGTGTTTGATTGCCTTCAGTGGGTAAATCTTGGCTTTTAACCGCATAACCATCCATTGCTGAATTACGGTGTGGCGGAACGTTAATTGTGGAAGTAATATCTTCTGCCAGAATACGCCCCAAACTTTGTCTTAATGCCACTTTTTCATTGATTTCTATGATTGGCACAGTCGTTTTAATTTGTAAAAGTGCTTGCTCAACTGTTAGCATACTTGGGTGTGAGTTATTTGAAATATTCATAAAAAAATCCGTTAAACAAAGGAATTGGAAACACGCGTTGTTTTGCGACGTAAATATTCACGATAATGTTGGTGTATCCAAGCGGGGATAGATAGTGTAGCCAATAAAGTGAGGGTAATCAATGTATCTGCTAGGAATGACATTTTATGAATTTGAAGAGGGGCGGCGGCAAAAACTACGAGTTGATGAAAAGCGTAGACTTGTAGTGCGTGTTGTCCTAACCAAGCTAACCAAGACCAATTGAATAATTCTGGAAAGCGGTTGTTTAATTTGGCAATGACATAGGCGGCAACAATAAAATTAAGCAGGCGTAAAGGGGCTAAATTACGTCGTTCTGTCCAAAAATCCCAATCAATTAGTTGTGTAATCCATTGATCAATTTGGGTAATTAATTGCGGTACATAATGTCCTAATTTTTCATGTTCTACTACGCGATGTCCATGATAAATAATAAAAAATAGCGCACTTAATCCTAAGCAAACGAATAACAAACTATTTCTTGGTGGAATGCAACTTTCTGTTTGATGAGTCCGTCGCCAAAAACCGATGCAAATGCCCATAATAAAAAGGAATTGCCATGATAAGATATCAAAAGCAGCGGTATGTACTGGAATTGAGTCTGGTAATAGCGCACTGAGTAAGCCATCAATTGTGACACCAAATTGCGTTACCATCCATACGCTACCACTAAGTAGTAATACTAGAAAAACACGCCCTTGTTCCAATTGTTGCATTACGAAAGGAATAAGAAACATGAAGATGATATACATTGGCAATACACCCAAAAAAGCTGGCTGATTTAACAAGCTTCCGCTTAATGCAATTCGTGTCCAAGTGTCGTGATAGAGGAGAGTCGTCCATGGAAAATATTGAGCGAGAAAATCATGAAAGGGTAAAGCAATAATAATCAATAAGATAATCACTGCCATATGCATTAAATAAATGTCTTTGACTCGAAATAATGCGCGTTGCCACATGCTCATTTGACGCTTTTGCAAAGATGCAGGATTATAAATAATGCCGGTAACTAAGCCAGAAACAAATACTAATAATTCCAATCCACTAATATAACCAATCGGTTGGTAAGCAACAATAACTAAGTGACTGTTTAAATGGTTAATTGCAAGCAATACCAACGCAAGACCCCGTAACGTATCTAAACTAATTTCTCGTTGCATGAATATGCTCTCTTTAGTAAAGTTAATATGTCTAAATCATCATGTTAAACATCAATTTTTAAACGTTCAACGATACGTCCATGCAACAAATGTTCTTCTATAATTTCATCAATATCACTTTTATCGACAAAGGTATACCAAATTGCTTCGGGATAAATAACCAGCACAGGACCCGCATCACATCTATCCATACAACCGGCAGTATTAGCGCGCACTGCATCACGTCCCACAATATTCAATTCTTTAGTTCGTTTTTTTAAATAATCACGCATGGCAGCAGCATCATGATTTTGACAACATTGCTCACCGGTTTTGCGCTGATTAATACAAAAAAAGACGTGATAACGATAATAAGAATGATTCATCAAAATTTAACCCCACCGATGTATTGAAAAAATATTAAAATAATCCTAATGTTACGTGCAACAATAACCAATTTTAAAAAGGTAAATCCAACCGATCATTAATTGCCAAGAATTGTTGGCGAAATTGGGATTGAATCTCTTCTAAAGCAACTTGATTATCTGCTTCAAAACGGATTACCAAACAAGGTGTTGTGTTAGAAGGACGCACTAATCCCCAGCCTTGTGCAAATTCAACACGTATGCCATCAATTGTTGTAATAGTTGACTTGGCAAATTGAAAAGTATCACGAATTTTATCCATGAATTCAAAGTGTTCGCCATAATTCGTAAAATTCAGATTCAACTCAGGCGTACTAACCGCATTAGGCAAACTGGCAAAAACTTCTGTGGGTGTCCGCGCGTCTTGGGCTAAAATCTCCAGTAACCGCGCTGCCGTATACAATGCATCATCAAAACCATACCAACGCTCTTTAAAGAAAATATGTCCGCTCATCTCGCCGGCGAGTAATGCGCCCGTTGCACGTAATTTCGCTTTAACAAAAGAATGTCCCGTTTTCCACATAATCGGTTCACCGCCCTGCTGCTCAATGACGCTCGCAAGATGACGGCTGCATTTAACATCATAAATAATTTTACCACCCGGATTACGTTTTAAAATATCAGTCGCATACAACATCATTTGACGATCGGGCCAAACAATAACACCTTTACTATCAACAACGCCCAAACGATCACCATCTCCATCAAACGCTAAACCTAAATCTGCTTGATGCGTTTTGACAGCTTGAATTAAATCTTGCAAATTTTTCGGTTGACTGGGATCAGGATGATGATTAGGAAAATGTCCGTCAACTTCACAAAAAAGTGGAATAAAATCACAGCCTAACATTTGAAATAAATGTGGCGCAATCATACCCGCAACCCCATTGCCACAATCAACGACAACTTTAAAAGGACGCGCGAGTTTTATGTCTTTTTTAATACGTTTGATATATGCATGATGCACGTCAGTGGTGTGTAATGTACCAGTACCTACGGTAAAATTTTGTTGATCAACGCGATTTTTTAACGCTTGAATACCTTCACCCGATAAAGTTTCCCCCGCTATCATAATCTTAAAACCGTTATATTCCGGTGGATTATGGCTACCCGTTACCATCACACCGGTCCCTGTTTTCAAGTAGTGTGTGGCAAAATATAAAATTGGTGTTGGCACCATGCCAATGTCGATAACTTCGCATCCAGTTGATTGTAAACCGAAAATTAACTGTCTAACCAAATCAGGACCGGATAATCGACCATCACGCGCAACAACCACTTTGGATTGATTATGGGCTTGCGCTTCACTACCAATTGATTGTCCTATTTGAATCACTACTTCAGGAGTCAATGCTTCGTTTACAATTCCACGAATATCATACGCTCTAAAAACAGACATATTTTTCCTTTATCTTACAAAACAGGTTTTTCTATGGGAATTTCGCGTATTGGCTCTGATTTATCCGATTTACCTGTACCGATAACGACATTACCGGTAATTTGAGCCAATTTTTCATTTTCAAAAAAGAGTGAAATCCGGCGTTGTTCGCGCTGATCATTGCCCAATTGCATACTGTAAATGTAATCCCAACGATTTTGGTGAAAAACATCAATCACTAAAGGTGTCCCCAAAAGAAATTTAACTTTCGGTTTAGGCATACCTATTTCCAATTGATCCAACATTGCTTGAGTCAATACATTACCTTGTTGTACATCAACTTTATACAACGCGCAATGGGTTAAAAATATACTGAAACATAAGATAATAATAGAATGGTGTTTCATTTCGTTGTTATTGCTGGTAAAAATAAAATTTAAAAGTCGTTAAATAAACCATCGTCGAATGAGTTCTACTTGGAAAGTATAACCATATTCAGAACACTTTAACAATCCTTGTTGCACTAAAATGTGTAACATTTCTATTTTAATCGTGGGTATCTCACGATGTAATTCTTCAAAATGAATGGTTACATTTTCTCCTTTTAGGGCTAAAAAATGTAAAATTTCTTTTTCTAATGCAGTGCGATTGGCAAGATGAATAAAGAAAGTTCGCCCGTTTTCTAAGGCTGGCATAACAGCAGCTTCAACATCTTCAATATGTGCTAATTCTCTGAATTGACGTGGTTGTTCATTTTTTAATCGCACAATTTCTTTACATAATAATTGCACCAATGCAGGATGACAATGGGTAAATTGTAAAATACGCTCAACTGCTTCTGTCGTGTAGGATAACAAAAAGTTTTCTATTGGTTTTTCAATTAATTGTCGTGCTTCATCGGGTTGTAAATAACTGAGTTCTACGGTCTCAACATTAATCAAATAATCAGTGAATTCAGGAAAAGCGTCTAGTAAATAGGCACTAGAAATCAAAATCCGAAAATGCATACGATGTTGAATCATATGACGAAACATGCCTAAAATCAACGCTTGATCTAAACGTCCTTGCCGAAAAACATAAGCTAATGCTTCAAATTCATCTAAAGTCAGCAAAAAAATACAATGATGACAACATGCTTCAACGCTATCTAACCATTCATCAAAGCGTCCGAATGGATCAATCGCTAACCACTCGCGCGTAATCGTCGGTAAAATCAGTTGTCTATTGGCTTTTGCCGAACGTTGCATGATCCGACAGAGATGGTAGAAAAAACCGGTATGATCTGGTGATGCTGAAACTGGACCTTGTAAATCAATAAACATAGGCACATAAGTCGCAGGCAATAAACGATCTAGATGATTTAACAAAGAAGTTTTTCCCATACGACGTTGTCCATAGAGCAAAATGGGTGGATTACGTCGATCACGCAAAATATGTTCAATGCGGGCACAAGCATCACGACGACCAACAAATAATTGCTGATCGTTAGGCGTTAAATGTACACCTGTAATATAGGGATTGTCTATTTCTTGTTCTAAATCAATCTGTTCAGTGACTTGTTGTAAATATTCTGTTAAAATATGTCGCCAAGTTTCTGCAATTTGCCAAAAACGTAATATTTCTGGTTGTGCAATGCGCGTCATGTCACGTAATAATTGACTTAAGGTGGTAATATTTTGAATGAGTGCTTGACGTTGTAAATAAAGCGTTTCTCTGGCTAATGAAATCTCTATCTCTCGGCTGATATGGCTAAAACGATTTAATAACCCACTGATAGGATTAAATAATTCGTCTATCGGTAACTGGTGATAAGCCATTTTAATTCGATTTAAGTCAGTACATTGCTCTAAATAACGTGCATCTAATTCAATTTGTGCGGCTTGTGCTGCCCAATTTTGTGATGTTTGACTAATGTAATCAATAGCTTGTTGTCCTTGTTGTTGATCGCGGATGTGCACTAAAACGAGATGTTTTTCTAAGCCATAGAGTGGAATTCGTTGATATTCATCCCAAAATGCTGCATTCCACCGTAAGCAAGATTTTTTTTTCAATTCTTCACGACGATAAATAAATAAATTCCAAGCAGATTCAATTGGATATAGTAATAGAGAACGCCATTGTGTTTGAGTAAATCCTAAAATTACAACAGACAATGCGAGCGGGATAATTAAAATATCTTGTTGTTTTAAAACGAATAATGTAATGTAAACACTACTGACACCTAATGAACCTGCAATCGTGCCTGCCCAAATATCTGCAATATGACGGACAAATAAGTAAGGTAACGCAAAAAATAGCGGAAATAACAAGCCGTTAGTAATAGCACCGATAATAGCACGAGAAATTTCATTGAGTTGATTGATGGATAAAGCAATGAGTAAGTATATGGCAATGCCAAAAATAACCGTCATTGCCAACGCCCATAACCAGCGGCGAGTGTACATGCCAAAGGTAAATCCAATCCCTATAGATAAGCCAATTAATTGTGCAAGTGTCATATTGTTTGGAGTTACTAACAGATAAGGCAGTAATAAGGTGCTAGTCAATAAAATGATACTGCTAATCAAAAGACCTAATATAATGCTACCTAGTTGTTTTATAAGGTAAATTTTAGTTTGTTGAGTCACTAAACTAATTAAAATATTACTCGCCACACTTATTGCAAATAAACCGATTAAAATCGCCGATTTCTCCCAGCTAATCGTTTTAAAAATAAAGAGTAAGCCAATTAGGAAACTGCTGATACTGCTGGCAATAATACTAAAAGCAACGGAAATAATAGTGCCACTTAATAGTCCACTTACACAATGTAACACTGCTGTGTAAATTATGCCTTGTAATACGTTATCGTGTCCGATAAAATTGAGTAGAAGCCCTATAATACTACTGATTAATAAAGGTAAGATGAGATAACTGAGTAAGATTAAATAACGTAAATGAGATGACCATTGGTTAAAATGTAACATTGAGAGGGAAAAATCAGGAGATATATTTGGTAAATAGCGATTAATATAACGATGCCAGCAACTGGGTTGAAATAATAACCAAAATAACAATTGTCCACTGGCAATCAATGGATTATGGTGTAGTTGGGTTTCTAACATAACCATTGATAAAATTCTCCTTAAGTTTTCATTACTATCTGATTATTTTTCACATAATTTCATGAAATTGATGAATAGCGGGAAATTCATGTGCAGTTTTGGGTGGAATTTTGGTATCTGGTTGTAAAATTTCTAGCAAATGTCCAATACCGTAACGCGCAGCCGATTGTAATACTGGAATGCTGTCATCAATCAGTAAAGTGCGTGCGCAGATGAAGGGTTCGTGTTGTTGTAAGGATTGCCAAAACTCTGGCACTTCTTTAGGTAAACCAATCTCATGGGAGGTTAACATGCGATCAAAATGTATATGTAGTGGAATAAATCGCATTTTAAGTGCTAATGTTTTTGGATGGGCGTTGGTCACTAAAATTACACGTTTTTTCAAAGAGTGTAACATTTCTAAGAATGTGATAACATCGGCGCGTAATTGAATTAAATGTGCCACTTCTTCTTTTAAAACAGCAATATCTACACCTAATTGTGCTGTCCAATAATCAATACAATACCATTCAAGTGTGCCCATTTTTTCTCTAAAACGTGACATTAGGTGGGTTTTAGCCGATTCAAAAGCCAAATTGTGATATTCGGCGTAACGTTGGGGTAGATGGGTTTGCCAAAAGTAGTTATCGAAGTGTAAGTCTAATAAGGTGCCATCCATGTCTAATAAAACGGTGTCAATTTCTGTCCAATTTAACATTTAATTTTTCCTTATTCTTGCTCATCTAAAACTTGGTGAATTGCTTGTTCTTCAACGAGAAATAAATTTTCTGGCAAATCTTCCATGGCGCGTAGTTCGGTTAATTTGGGCAATTCGTCTAAATTTTTTAGATTGAAATGATCTAAAAATGCGCGAGTTGTGCCATATAACGCGGGTTTACCCGGTGTATCTCGATAAGCCAGTACTCTAATCCATTGATAATCAACTAGGTTTTGTATAATTGTAGAACTTACGCTAACTCCCCGAATTTGTTCAATTTCTGATCGGGTAATCGGTTGACGATAGGCAATCAATACCAGCGTTTCCAACATTGCCCGTGAACAACGCGGTGCAGTTTTATGAGTCAGTCGTTTGATCCAAGGGGTTAAGTCTGATTTGACTTGAAAACGGTAGCCACTTGCTACTTCGACTAATTCTATACCGCGCTCATTACATTCTTCAGTCATTGTTGCAAGTAAGGTGCGAATTGTTTTGCGAGAAAGTTGTTCCTGTTCTCCAAATAGTCCTTGCAAATGATCAAGTGTTAAGGGACGATTTGCCACCAGTAAAGCTGCTTCGAGAATAGATTTGGCAAGTTTTTCATCTATCATACACGTATACGATTTTTATAAAATGACAATTCGATGAACAAAATTATTATTATTTTTTGATAGCTAAAATTATACCAAGCTAACATTTTGAAAATAGTCTAACTTGGCACATGATAAACGAAACAAAAACGTAATTTTAGTAAGTAGGAAAATTAGTAAATAATAAAATTAACAAATAGTAAAATAACTTTTCAATTCAATAGCTTGAAATTAAATAAGATTTCAATTTTATTGCATAATTAATCGCGATAGCTATTTACTAAAAAAGTGTTATTGTAGTAGATTATCACATAGACACAAGATAATAATAAAAATCTTTTTGGCATATATCAATTCATTTTGGAGTATTTGTGTTTATTGATGTTTCAAGTATAAATAATATTTATCTCATAACATACTTTATTTTTGCTTTTAATCAAAGGAGATTAGCGTGGATACTGAATTAATTGGGAAAAGTTGGGATCAATTGGCTAACAAGCAACAGGATGTAATTGCGAGTTTTTATCGACGTTGTCTTGAAATTTATCCTGAGTACAAAGAACTTTTTTATCAACCCGCTGATGAACTTGAGCACGCGATGAAAAAAATAGTTAAAACTATTGCGTTATTGGCACGGGTTGCAGGTGAAACTGAAGTGTTGCATCCTCACATGACTAAGTTAGGGCATAAATATCGTCACTACAAATTGTCAAAAAATGATCTGTTAAAATTCAAAGATGTCTTTTTGCAGGTATTGAAAGAATTTTGTGATGAGAGTTGTGTGATAGTGTGGGATGAGGCGTTTGAACAACATGTGATCCCCTATATGGTTCAAGGGTTAGAATTATCTATGCCTGATCATTTAAAGCGACGTTTGGTTGATTTACAAACCAGCACGCGCAATCAATTTTTAGGTACTGTGACCACGATTAAGAAAACAGCATTGTTAGCAGAAGTTATTTTAACCTTGCCTGGTAATGATCAATTGATTGCGATGTTGACACCAGAAGGCGTTGCACGTTTAAATTTGGTTGAAGGTGGTGAAGTTTATGCCATGATCAGAGCACCGCAAGTGATGCTGATGCATGTTGATACTGATTTGAAAGTCAGTAGTCGCAATTCGCTTTGTGGTAAAGTTGTTGATGTGACAGGTAGTGTTATTAACGCACGTGTTCTAATTGAATTACCGGGTGGTAATATTTTACAATCTTTAATTACACGAGATGCAGCGGATGAGTTGAGGATTCAAATCGGTGAACGGGTTTGTGCATTTTTCCATTCTAAAGATGTCACTTTAGCAGTTAGAGCTTAACTAGATTGCTTTACATATATTTAAATGTATGTAATAATAAACAAG
>DYNN01000189.1 GCA_020721045.1 Thiomargarita sp.
TAACGTAAACGACCGTAGAACCTCTACGGCGAGATACGTTTTCAATTTACTTATTTATTATTACATACATTTAAATATATGTAAAGCAATCAGGGCAAACGCATTAAACAAAAAATCTTTTTGTAATCAATCGGTTAAAATATTAGCGAATACTAATATTTGACAGATTAACCTGTTGAAATTATTGATTTTACTTCTATTTTAATGCGTTTGCCCTGTAAAGCAATCTAGTTAAGCTCTTATATCCACAATTAATATAGATAAAAAAATTTCAGATTTTAATTTCTCTAATTTTTCTCTATCTCGTCCCCGTGAATTAGAAAAGCTTGAACGCAGTTTAGGCGGTCACTACTATACGATCAAGGCAACTGCAGAAACTGGTATAGATTATATTTCTATTAGTATAATGACTAAAGATGTGAAAGCCGTGGATTTTTCTATGCGTGTACAAACGGTAAAGGTTGTTTAAATTTAAGGTATTATCCTTAAAAATAGGTTTTTTCAAGAGAATCTTATCCATATCATCAATACAACCTGAGTTGATGATGGCGTTTTGGCTTTTTTCGGGCAATAACAAACCTAACCAAGCAGGAATAAAAACTTTAAAAAAATCATCTACATCACAAAAAATATTTGTTATACTTAGTCATGTATCTTGTAGAATTCACGTTAATATATTTCCTATACTGACAGACACTAAATTTTTCATATAAAACTGTGAAGACATCTTTATTTTTTATCCTAGCATTATCTATAATTATTGCACAAGATATTGAAATATAAAAAATCCCCCTCAATCCCCCTTTGGCTAAAGGGGGAAGCAAAATTTCCTTAACTTAATGGCATTGGCGCTTACCCTATGAAGAGGGCTTCGATTATTTATGACAACTGATAATTCCACAAATAACTATAATATCCATTAACGCATGCAGTTTCTTTCGCTCTATGCGTAGGTCTTGCAGGAATGAAAAGTGTTCTATAATGTTCATATTCACATGGATATTCCTGATTATAAATTCAAATTGGATTATTTCTAACTTTCTTTTTTCAGGCAAGTTTTAATGCGTTTGCCCTAACTATTTGCTAGCAATTCTCATTTTGGCTATTTTCGTGCATAATATTGTTATTTACATGGAGAAAAATGGACAGTAGTCCTACCTAGGTAAGTTTGTTGTCTATACATGACTTTCAATTTAATTTTGCTTTTAAAATTAACAATTTAATTTAATTACTTTTAATATAAAATGTTGCCTCAATAGTATATAAATCTAATAAGAACTATAAAGAAAAATTAATTATGTTACAGAAAAAGATATGCATGATAGGTGATTTTGCCGTGGGAAAAACAAGCCTAGTAGGACGTTTTGTGCGTCAAACTTTTTCGGACAAGTATTTAACTACTGTTGGCGTTAAAATTGATACCAAATTGATTAAATTACCAAATGATGAAGAGATGAAATTAATTTTGTGGGATATAGCTGGCAATGATGCGCTAACAACAACAACAACTTCTTATTTGCGCGGTGCGGCGGGCTATTTGCTGGTTGTAGATGGTACACGCCAACCAACTTGGCATACTGCATTGAATTTACATAAAAATGTATCTGCTTCAATTGGTGATAAACCTTTTATTATCTTATTGAATAAATCGGATTTGCGCGATGAATGGGAAATCACTAAGGAAATGGTGGAACAACAAAAACAGCAAGGTCATACTCTTATTCATACCAGTGCTAGATTAGGTAAAGGGGTTGAAGAAGCATTCATGCAGTTGGCAATAAAAATGCAAAAGACATAAAAAAACACTATATTACGACTGTCGCAACTAATTCTTAGATTAATATTGGCGTTTCCATGCGGCGCAATACGTTAATACTATTGCGCTTTATAGTTCTAACCGATTATTGCGCTATTCTTTCAAGGTTAATCACTTGTAGTGTTGAACCATCTTCATTTAAGTGTAATTCTAGTTGATAAGTTTCTTCCAACGGTAACAAATTACCTTCTTGACTTAAACGAAGTGCCGGTATGTGTAGGGTTTGCGTATCGATATCAAAAACTGCGGGTTGTGTAAGCGGGGTTAAAATGGTATCCACTGCTGCTTCATCTAAAATTTGCGATGTGTAAGTTTCACCCAATTGCGCCAACGTACCAACAAATGCTTGTAAATGCTTTTCTGAACCGCTGCGTAAATTTTCATAAACGACTCGGATTTCTGGTACTTGCGTTACATTTAGAGTTGCATCTAAATCTCTAATATCCACTTCTTCAACCAATGCACCAACACGTAAGGCATCGTTAAGTGAAACAGCGCCGTTAGTGATAAGTTCTTGATATAAGTTTTGTAATTCTTCGTTGTTGAAAGAACCCACTTCTTCTGTAGCAAAATCTGCCAAACCATAACCGTCAAGCAAACATTTAATTTGATCCATGTGCGTCTGTTCTGAATCGGCGATATTGGAGAAAACTTGCATTTGCCATTGAGTAGCCAAAGTTTGGTATACATCTCGTGCTAACTTTTCTTCTTCGCGCATAAAATTCAACGAGCTTAACTAGATTGCTTTACATATATTTAAATGTATGTAATAGTGGATAAGTA